>CALDHR010000277.1 GCA_937898585.1 uncultured Oligoflexia bacterium | reverse complement strand
GGACATATGATTTCTCCTGATAATGAAGATCATTAAAGTTGAGTCTCTCTTGTTCAATAACAAGAGGTCGTTGAAGAACATGCGTGTGAATCATACCGATGTATTCTCCTAGCACGCCAATAAAAAATAAAATAAGTGAACAAAAGAAAAAGACACCAATAAGCAAAGGGGCCATTCCCAAGCTAAAACTGTTCCAGGCCACCAACTTATATACTAAATAAATGATTCCTAGAAAAAAAAAGAGAATAGAAAAAACAAAACCACTCATAGTGGCCAAACGAAGAGGAAGTTTTGAATGACTGGTAATTCCCAAAACGGCAAAATTATATAACCAATAAAAGTTCGTCGATGTAATTCCTCTCTTGCGCCGAGGTTGTTTGAAGAGAACTTTTTTTACGGGAAAACCTAGTTCGCTAATAAGCCCACGAAAGTAAGGATTGGGATCTTTGAGTGTTCGCATAATATCCATTACTTCTCTGTCATATAAACCAAAGCCTGTAAAATTTTGAAGAATAGGAACTTCGGCCACTTTGTCTAAAAGATAGTAGTAAGTTTTGCGCAAGCGAAACATCAAAAAACCTTCTTCGCTTTCTTCTTTAATGGCGGCCACAACTTTTTCTCCTTCCTCCCAGTGTGCAAGAAAAGCAGGAATCATCTCTGGAGGGTCTTGAAAATCAGCGGCCATATTAATAACAGCATCGCCTCTTGCTTCAAGGAGGCCATGAAAACTAGAACGAATGGCCCCAAAATTGCGCAAATTAAAAATGGCCTTAATGTGGTGATCTCTTTGACTCATCTGACGCAAAATTTGGCGACTTGTATCTGTCGAATAATTATCAATGAAGAGATGTTCATAGTCATATTGGGGAAGTTTCTCAAAGATAGTGCGAACATGATGAGCAATATCCTCTAAATTTTTCTCTTCGTTGTAACAAGGAGTTAAGACGGATATAAGTTTTCTTGGAACCATGGATGGCGTCCCTTTTTATACATGAGAAATTTTAAAGAGAGAAAAAAGCTAGAAGTATGAGCTAAGAGACCTTTTCAAACTTAATAACTTCAACAGGACAAGCATCTGAGGCCTCTTGAATGCGAAGTCCGTCATCTAAAGGGGGATTGGGGCGAATGATACAAGTATCGGCCAATACTTCAAAAACTTCAGGATAGATATTTTCACAGGCATTGCAGACGATACAACCTGGAGCAATCCAAACTTTCTTAATAGGAAAATTTTCTTGAGCAGCGGCACCACCTGCAGCATCTCCACCACCGGCCGCACCACCCGCAGGACCGCCAGCAAAAAACTTAGCAAAACCAGGATTGGTGGGAAGGGCCAGCTGTGCTCCTTTTCCCGGAATAACATCGGCCATATTATCGCGATGAATAACGCCAAAAACAAATTTTTCACTTTTCGCGGCATCGTTTTCTTCTGCGACTTCTTCCTTCGCAAATTTATCCATATACTCTTCGACGGTATAGAGGGCCTTCTCTATTTGAGCTTTAAATTTAACACCTGAGAATTGCTCTTGATGACTAATTCCATCAATAGTTGAATATATTTCCACCATAACTCGACAAGGGATTTTCCCATCAATGGCGCGCATCAGTCTGGCAAGCCTTTCACCACCGTTAACATCCATGGCAAAGGTTTCATTTTTTTTATCAAAGGAACAAACCACTTCTACTTGTTTGACCTCACCTTGAGGATTAAAGAGTTCTATTTTTATTTCATCAAAGGCAACTGGCTCTTTGGCATTATTCCAATCAAAGACAAAAGCAAAACCTGAAGGGCCATAGACAGATTTTAGTATTTTCAAAGAAGGTTTTCCCAAGTAACGCTCTAAAGCACCAATGAGAAGACTCAAAAAACCGAGTGAAACGATTAACCCCACTGAAATACTCAGCGCAACTATTTGTGTATTCACTAAAACCTTCTCCTTTCTTTCACATAAGACTAAAGTCTGTCAGCATTATGGCCCATTTAATTTTATAGGTAAATTAATTTTAGGGCGTAAAAAAACTGCTTCTTCCTGTCTTGTGATCATCCCCACTCCTAGAGTCTCTCCTAGAGTATTTTTTACCCAAATTTCACCTGAGGAAAATTTTATCTTTTTATCAAAAAT
The DNA here is from genome assembly GCA_937898585.1 of uncultured Oligoflexia bacterium. Lineage (GTDB taxonomy): Bacteria > Bdellovibrionota > Bacteriovoracia > Bacteriovoracales > Bacteriovoracaceae > CALDHR01. The sequence goes on along the minus strand of CALDHR010000277.1, from coordinate 2,001 downwards.
AATTTCTCTACCTTGAAGATATCTCGACTCTTCTAAAGCTTCAAGCTCCACCGTTGGCCAATGAGGCATTACCTCCACCATTTCATGCCAATAGGGAGAATTTATCAAAGAGGAAAAGTCAACAATCTCTTCTTTCTCTAATAATTCATCGGTTAAAATTCTTTTGGACTGAAGAGAAAAAGGGCCCATCTCACTTCTCTCTAGAAAAATAAGATGACCCGTATTCCCTATCAAAGCACAGAGATCTTCAAACAATGTTCGAACATAGGTCCCTGAACTCACTTTTGCTTCAAACTCAATTCTAAAGCGACTATCGATAGGATCTAGGAAAACATTAAGTACCTCAAAAGAAAAAATTTGGCGCAAAACAGCAGGCTTAGTTACCTTGATTCCCTGGCGCGCCAGCTCATAAGAAGGACGACCATTAATTTTCACGGCCGAAAAAGAAGGAGGTACTTGCCAGTATTCTTGCTTTAAGAAAAAGGCCTCTGCTTTTTTCTGAAGTATATCTTTTAGCTCCCTCTCGCTTACCTCAGGAGTTGCCTCTTTTCGTATAACCACGCCCTCACAATCGGCCGTATCAGTTTGCTCGCCTAAGAGACCTATTCCACGATATGTTTTGGGATAATCTGCGTGAAAATAATCAGCAAGGCGCGCACAACTTCCAAAGCTCACCACCATCAAACCTCTGGCAAAAGGATCGAGCGTTCCAAAATGGCCAACTTTGATTTCTTTGTTATATTGCTTTGCTAATCTTTTGAGTTTTGAGACGGCCTGCATGGAGCTTTTTCCTCTCTCTTTGAGAAAAAAAACGGCCCCATGAGAAAGCTCTTTACTCTTCATTACCTGAATTGCTGGATGAATTAAATTTTTCTTTAGAGAGAAGGCCATCGATTTCAGCTTCCGCTTCAAAAGTGGCATCATAGTGAATGGAAATAAGAGGAATCACTCTTGACGTCAATTTTGCCGCCAAGTAAGAGCGAAACTTTCCCGCCAGGGCAGGAGTAAAGGCCTTTAAGGCCTCACTTTTTTTTGAAGGATCATAAGTATCCCAAAAAACTTTTGCACTGGTAGAATCACTATTGAGCTCTACGCGACTGATGGTTGTAAGTTCTAGTCGATGATCAGAAATCTCACGACGCAAAAACTCATTGGCCTCATAACGTATTTTTTCTTCTAGTTTTTCTTTCTTAAAGGGAATTCTTCTCGCCACAACAAACCTCTTCTCTTACTTACTTCTTACACACTGGCCATTGAAGGTTCGAGCGTTCTCTTTTTCTCTTCTAATTTAAAGGCCTCAAAGATATCGCCAAGCTTAATGTTGTTATAATTCTCAAGAGAGATACCGCATTCATAACCAGAGCGAACTTCTTTGACGTCATCTTTAAAGCGTTTAAGTGAAGCAATTTTTCCTTCAAAGACAATTTTTCCATCGCGAAGAAGTCTAACGCTACACGCTCGTTCAATTTTTCCGTCAATAACGGCCGAACCAGCAATAACACCCGCTTTAGGCACACTGAAAGTATCGCGAACTTCGGCACGGCCAAGAAATTTTTCTTCAACTTCAGGCTGAAGCATTCCTTCAAGGGCCATGGTTACATCATTGATCAGCTCATAGATAATGCGATAAGTTTTAATCTCAACGCCTTTCTCTTCAGCAAGTTTGCGTGCACTTGTTACCGGTCGCATATTAAAGGAAAGAATAATTCCCTCTGCAGCTGCTGCCATAGAAACATCGGAATCCGTAATGGCCCCTGTTCCTCCACCAATAATTTGAACGCCTACTTCATCGTTACCAAGACTTGAAATAGCATTTTTGATGGCCTCATAAGAACCAGAAACATCGGCGCGCATAACAACTTTGAGGATTTTTTTCTCGCCCGTCTCAGCTGGTGCTGTGGCAAAAAAGTCTTCCAAGGTTGCCACTTTCTTCGGCACACTTTCCATTTCTTTTTTCTTATTAATTCTATTTTCTACAACTTTCTTTGCTTCTCTTTCATT
>CALDHR010000276.1 GCA_937898585.1 uncultured Oligoflexia bacterium | reverse complement strand
ACTCATTCGTGTTAAGCCCTAACATCTCTATTTTTTTTATATATTTATATAATTTAATAAGGTCTAACTGCAAAACATCTGTTTCTATCTTTTTAAAATCCTCTGGTGTCTCATGAAGATCCCACTTTATTTCCTTAATCAATTCTTCTTGTGGAAAGATCTCTTTCTTATCCAGCTCCTTAATAACTTTTACCTCTTCTAAAAGCCACTCTCGTGACATACTCGCCCCCGTGGCCTTTTTTGCATAGACAATAGAGGAGAGCTCCGATTTATCATTATAATAATAAATAGTGGGACCTGTAATAGTAAGATTATTCTTATCAAAAACTTGAAAGGAAGTGATCTTGCCCTTGCTGCGATACCAGACTTTTCCTGAAATCATAGTAGATGCTTTAATTCCGTAAGATTTATTAGAGCGAAACTTTCCCACATCTTCTTCCATCACAACGAGCTTTAAACGATTACTGTAAGGGGCCATCACGCCTGTTAAAAAAAGTCCTAAAGAAGAGATGATAAAAGAAAAACAAAAGAGCAGCACCAAAAATGTTGAGCGCTCTATCCCTAGTGACAAGATGGCCACTAACTCATTGTTTTGCTGAAAATGATTCAGAGAAAAAAGAGTGGCAAGCATGGTACACAAGGGAATAATCGTGGAAGACCAGCGAGGCACATCCAAAAGAAAATTTTGTAAAATTACTGTCACAGGAACCAAATCGCGCAGAAGCTCTGAAACTAAATTGGCCACAGCAACGAGAGTTATTAAGACAAAGAGTGAGACAAAAAAAGATTTAAACCACTCTCTTGCAATGAGTTTTTCTAAAATCACAGAGAGGCCTTTCATGAAAATGGCGCGGAGAGAGGGATTCGAACCCCCGACCAATTGGTTCGAAGCCAACTACTCTATCCAGCTGAGCTATCCCCGCATACCAGTTTATCGCCTTTGAAGACAAGGACTCTTTGATTATATAATTTCCACATGGCCGTCAATATGCTAAATTCAGCTTCTTTATAAGGATTTTAATTAATGAAAGAAAAACAATCATTTAAGGATGCTCTCTTCTCATCACCAGGCCCTAAAAATATTCAAGAGGCCTTTTATTTGTTTATTAAAGGACTCTGCATGGGCACCGCTGATGTAGTTCCTGGTGTTTCAGGAGGAACTATTGCCTTTATTACAGGCATCTATCACCAACTCTTGGCCAGTATCAGCTCTTTTGATGGAAAACTTCTCGCTAGAATCCTCAAAGGAGAATTGCTGGAGGCCATCGCATTAGTTCATTGGCGCTTTTTGATGCCTTTGCTCTTGGGAATCTGTACCGCCATTTTATCTACGACTCGGCTCATGCATTACCTTATGAAAAATCACTCAGAACTTACCTGGTCTCTTTTCTTTGGCCTTACTCTTGCCTCTATTCAAATCTTATTGATGAGCAACAAAAAAGGATGGAAAAAACAGGACCTTCTCACTCTTATCATAAGCACTACGGCCGCTTATTTTTTAGTAGGTCTTATGCCAAAGACAACCCCCCATCATCTTTGGTTTATTTTTGTCTCGGCCATGATTAGTATCTGCGCCATGATTCTTCCCGGTATTAGTGGTGCTTTTATTCTTCTTGTTTTGGGAAAATATCAATTCATCACTGGCCATCTTAAAAATCCCTTTAATTTAGAGGCCATGCAAGTCATCGCCGTCTTTTCTTTAGGAGCTTTTGTTGGTCTTGTGAGTTTTTCTAAAATTTTAAAATGGCTTCTCTCTTGCCACACCAATCTCACTCTTGCGGCCCTAACAGGCATGATGATGGGATCGCTGAGAAAAGTATGGCCCTGGAAAGAAGATCTTATGGTCACTATTATCAATGGAAAGGAGCATGTTCTTGCACAAAGAAATCTTCTTCCTGACTTTTCTAACAAGGTTACTCTTACTGCCTTGAGCCTCATGATTGCAGGATACGTTCTTATTATCTCAATGGAAAAATTTGCGCGCCTTAAGAAATAATTTTAAATTTACACTCAGGACACTGAAGATAGTCACCAATTTTCTTTGATGTTTTTTTACACACAACAGGATAGTGACACTCTGGGCAATCTTGGGCCACAGGATAATCCCAAACGGCATTGTCGCATTCTGGATAAGTAGAGCAACCATAGAATAATTTAAAGCGACCTTTTTTTTCAGCAAACTTCCCTTTTTTACACTTAGGACAGGCAACATCAATAGTGTAAGGAAGTGCTGTTTTGCAATTAGGATAATCTTCACAGGCAAAAAAGCGACCATAGCGACCGGATTTTACAATCATTCTCTTGGAACAAGTAGGACACTTCTCTTTAGTATATTCTTTTTCGACAATTTCAATTTTGCCATCGGGAATTCTTTTAAAATCCTCCGAACTTTTACATTCAGGGTATTCACTACAGGCCAAAAATTGACCATTTCTTCCCCATTTAACTAAATACTCACCTTTTTCACACTTACGACAATCAATCCCTGAAGGAATTTGCATTTTCTTGAGATTCTTCATCTCTTCTTTGGCCTTCTCTAACGTCTTCTCAAAAGGGCCATAGAAAGATTTTAAAACCTTTTTCCAAGAAATTTCACCATTTTCAATTTGATCCAATTGATTTTCAATATTGGCAGTAAATTCAACATCTAAGATAGAAGGAAAGCTCTTCACTAGCATTTGACAGACAAGTGTTCCAAGATCTGTAGGACGAAATCTATTTTCTAATTTTTGAACATAGTTGCGGTCTTGAAGATTAGAAATAATAGCAGCATAAGTAGAAGGCCGTCCAATTCCATTTTCATCTAAATCTTTTACGAGTGTTGCCTCTGAAAAACGAGGAGGAGGTGATGTCCAGTGTTCGCGCGACAGAGGTTTTTCTATTGCAGAGAAAACTTCTCCCAGTTCAAGTGGTGGCAGGATTCTTTCACCTAAAAAGGAAAAACTACTCTCTTCATCTTGATTCTGTTTTTTTTCCATAAGTGATTCAAGATAGACCGTTCTAAAACCCGCAAACTTAATCAACGATCCTGTGGTCTTAAAAAGATATCCTTCAGCATTAAACATAACAGTGGTCTGCTCTAAAATGGCCTGCGACATTTGAGAGGCAATGAACTTATTCCAAATAAGAGAGTAGAGTTTATATTCATCATCTGAGAGATCAGCTTTGATTTTTGCCGGCAAAAAATCTAAATTTGTTGGCCGAATTGCTTCATGGGCATCTTGGGCCTTTACTTGAGTTTGAGATTTTTTCTGATACATGTTGGGTGTTTCTGGCAAGTACTCTTCACCATAACTTCTTTTAATATAATCCCTCACATCACTAATGGCCTGAGGGTCAACTCTCACTGAATCAGTTCTCATATAGGTAATAAGACCTGAAGGACCATCATCTTTAAGCTTAATTCCCTCATAGAGCTTTTGCGCAATACTCATGGTTCTCTGGGCAGAAAAACCAAGTTTAGTGGCCGCTTCTTGTTGAAGTTTTGCTGTGGTAAAGGGGGGCGTTGGACTCTGACGACGTTCTTTTTTCTTAATATCTTCAATGGTAAATTTTTTATTTTCTAACTCTTTCAGGAGAAAAGAGACTCTCTTTTCATCTTTGAGTTCTTCATTTTTTTGGCCTTTTTCTGCAAAGTACTGACTTTCAACATCCATGTCATTTTTTTTAATTTTTGCGTGAATAGAAAAAGATTGCTCTGGAACAAATTTTGTCACTTCATCTTCTCTATCCACAACCATTCTCAGGGCCACTGATTGAACGCGCCCGGCCGATAATCCTCGTTGAACTTTATCCCATAAGATAGGTGAAATTTTATAACCCACGAGGCGATCTAAAATTCTTCTTGTTTTTTGCGAATCATATTTATGAGCATTGAGTTCTGTTGGATTATTAATGGCCTCTAAAATATTTTTTTTCGTAATGGCATTAAATAAAACTCTTTTGGTGTGCTTAGGCCTTTTGATTTCCTCGGCCAAATGAAAAGCAATGGCCTCACCTTCGCGATCGGGATCGGGTGCCAGATAAATATTATTGGCCGCCTTGGCCACAATTTTAATACGATCAATAATGGCCTTCTTCCCAGGAATAGGCACAATCTCAAGATCAAAAGAGCCCTCTACATCCACACCAAGCTTAGACTTGGGAAGATCTTTAATATGTCCTTTTGAAGCAAGCACCTCAAAATCTTTACCTAAGTATTTTTTTAATGTGGTTGCTTTTGAAGGAGATTCAACAATGACAAGGTCAAAATTTGTCTTTTTAAATGTTTTGGCCAACTTTGCTACTTCAGCTTCTTCTTCTCGCTGCTTGTCACTAATTTTTGCCTCTTTCTTAACGCTGGCCTTTTTTTTTGCCACTTTTTTCTTTGAAGATTTGGTGCTCTTAGCTACTTTCGTGCCACGAATCGTACTTGCCATGATATTTTGCTTCCTACATATAACATTGATGAGTAAAGAGAAGATGGTTGCTCAATTACCTGAGAAGGATCTATCCATCAAGAAATTTTATAATGAGTCTTTAGAAGTATTCAATAGTTCGCTAACTTCTTCAAGATCAAATTCAGTAAGACCATAAGGATTATCATTTGTATTGAGATTCTCATCCATATATTTTGCGCCTAGATCTTTTTCAATTTCATTGAGATCATCAAATTCACTTTCTTGCCGCGCAACGGCCTTTTTCTCTAATTCATCTAAATCAAAACGCTCGAGGTAACGGTCTTCATCAATCTTGATGGAGTCTAACTGCATTTGAGCAGCATTGAGCTCTGATTCTAATGTTGATAAGGCCTTCTCATCTTGCTCCCCTCTATCCATAAAACTCTTCTCTCGCTCAAGACGTTCTATTTCCTCCATCTCGGCCTCGGATAGATGAATATTTTTTGCATCTTTTAAAAGGTTTTGCCCCACATCACTTATATTGAGTTCTACTTCATCACTACTTAAACGACGAATATCTTTTTCATAAAGAGACTTTGACTCTTTTTCCTTCTTCATGCTCAATATTTTTTGACTATCAAGAGTGACAAGATAATCACCTTTTTTAATTTCATGAATGGCCGTTGTGATAAGTGCTGTAGAGAAGTTCTCCGTAAGATGTAAAATAATCACCTGCCCTATTTTTTCTATGGGTCTTGGAGAAATCTCTACTTGCAGAGAGCGATCAGAAAAATTATAAATATCTAAAACATTTCCAAGCTCCAGGCCATCGGCCCGTCCTCGATCAATATAGATAATATCACCGTAAGTAAAAATAGATTTATCATTTTCTCGTCCACCAATAAGATTTCCTTCAATAATTTGAGAGTTAAAATTTTCAGCAATCTCAATAATTTTTGGAATATGCGTGGTAATACGCGATCCGCGAGGCATAAAATCAAAAACTTTAGTGACTTTGGCCTCATAGAGATCTTCTACTTTTCTCAATAACTGAACTTCTCCTACAACACTGTAATGGTATCCCTCTCTTTCACTCTTTTCATGCTTCATCATGCCAGCAGGGACATAAATAGAATAAAAATCTCCTGGAAAGGCCTGGACTGTAGGGAAAAAAGAGAGAAAAACAACTTTGTTAAGTGTAAAGTTTGTCTCCTCCGTAGGAGAGAACTTTATTTCTCCCAGGTCTTCAATAATATTGCTACTAACAAAAGAGTGCGTTTCAATACCTTTTTTATAGCTTATTTTTTGCTTTAAAATATCTCCCCAGAAGCCATTATCAATTTTCTTATCACGTGAATACTCATCATAGAGTAGCTCCTTTTTTTCAGGAACATAAAACTCATATTCTCTATTATTAATACTATTTCCTGCAGCAAGGAGATCTTCATAGCTTTTATCTGTCGTGTATTGCAAATAAACGCCATTATTTTTGAGCTTTTCTCGTTGAACTATCCAATCAGGAATCTCATCTTTTCCAAGATTATAAGATCCTATATATTTAGAGGTATCAACTTCCTCATCGGCCTCAAAACTACCTATTTTAAGCTCAGGTGCATTCAAAGAGTCACCTAAGGTAAAAGAGAGTTTCGTCCCTGGTTTAATTTCATGAGGATTTGTGATGTAGGGATTAATAGACCAAAGCTTTGAATAAAAAAATCCTGAGCCAAAGAGGTTTTGACAAATTTTCCATAAGTAGTCACCTTCTTGAATTTCGTAGACTTCAACATTGGCGGCCTTGGATAATTCATTCCATTCTTTTGTATCTACTTTGTTTTGAAGATAAGAAGAAATCTTCAAAATTCTTTTTTCTTCTTGAGTTATTTTTTTAGGATCATAGACATCATCTTCATCTGCTTCAATCTGTTCAGAAATAAAATTTTTGCTTTCACTCACCTGCCCTTTGTCTTTAAAATCAAGTAATCCCTCTTTAGATTTTTTTTCTTCAAAATCAATGGCAACACCTAAATCATTTTTCAATTCCTCAAGATCATCAATTTCCTCTCTTCTCTCTCGTTCTTTTTCTTCGGGTTCTAAGGAAACAAGCGGTATATCTTCTACGCTTTCTTTTTCTATATCACTCTCATCTCCTCCATAGAGCTCTTCCTCTGCTTCTTCTTTTACTTCTTCCTCTACCCCCTCTTTTACTTCTTCCGTCGCTTCTTCCGTCGCTTCTTCCTCTACCCCCTCTTTTACTTCTTCCGTCGCTTCTTCCTCTTCAGGAGTATTTTCCTCTCTTTTTTCAGCTATCTCTTCAGAAACTTCTTCCTCCACTGCCTCTGCGGCATCCTCTTTTATTTCTGCGGCCGTCTCTTCTTCAATTTCTTCTTCTATTTCCTCTGCCCCATCAACAACATTTTCTTCCTCTTCATCTGTCACGGAATCTAAAATTTCATCTAAGCTACTCTCCTTAACCTCTTCGGCCGAAATTAACGAAAATCCCAGCAAGAAACAAAGAAGAAAAAAACAATTTATTTTCATTTTAAACCCCTAATAAGTCATGCCTCATTGAATAATAGCGCTCATACTTATCCTGAATATTGAGCTTTTCGGCACACTCTATTAAATGATCTAAGGCCAAAATAACATAAGAGCTAAATCCATACTGATGAACAATATCTTCAAATACTTGCATCGCTAGAGAATATTCTTTTTGCTCAAAAATAATTTTACCAAAAAAGTAAGAGGCCGAAACACGAATACTCATTTCATTGTTTTGCATCAATGTCTTAAAAACATTTTGGGCCGAATCAACATTGCCTTTTTGAAGCATTAACTGCCCCTCTAAGAGTTTACTCAAAGAAGGACTCTCTTTTTTTATTTTTGAAGAAACCATAGGAGGATTAAAAGAATTCACAATTTTTTTTCTTTGTCGTCTTTCATCATCAATGACAATATCCACACTTTCTGCAATTGAATTTCCATTATTTATATTGATCTTCTCTTCAATTGATGAAAACTCACCTTGAGGAATCATATTGCTCGCCCGTGAAGAAGCATTCTTTACGGCCTTTTCATATTTCTCTAAAAGAAGATCATATTGAACTTTAGGGACCATCTCATCACTATTTTTTACCGTTCGCCTATTCATCATGGAACATGATGTAAATAAAAAAAGAACTAATAGCTTACTCAAAATCCCCCCTCTGGGAGCAAAAAAAATATTTTTCATAACTTACCCACCCAATCATTTTGACAATATTCTCTTTTTATTTTATCGGATACTCAACTCCCGTCAATGAATCAAAGCAACCGATTAGCAAAAAGGATTTTGTCAACAATGAAGGCCCTTATAAAAGAGCAAAGTGAACTATTTCACTTTATTATTAGCACTCCTAAAAATGCCTCTTACTTTGTTTATTTTATTTTAGAATCCCTAGAAGGCCTCTGCTTTTATTCAACACTTGAAAGCGATAATAAAGAAGTTCGCCTCATTGATATTAAGGGTACAAGGGACTGCTATGAAGATTTCTTAACTGCTTTTAATTTGTTAAAAAAAACTATCCCTATAGAAGTTCTTTAGTATGATTTTTCCCTAGGGCCCTTCATGCCCTCTTCTTCTTTTTTCTATCAATGGCAAAATAAGAAGAATGAGCTTCTCTAAAGATTTTTCTCTCTTTCTTTTATTGTCTCTTTTTTTTTCTCATCAGCTTAACGCCATTGAATATAATGAAATACTCGACGTTAAAATTAAAGTAATCTCCTATAGCAAAATGCGTATTATTCTTAATCGAGGAAGAGAGGATGGTATTCACACCCATGATGTGGCCAAGTTTTATACTGGTGAGGATTATGCTTTTAAGGCCGCCTGTATTTATACAACAAAAAAATTCTCTGAATGGGTTATTTTTCGTCCATATAATAAAGAGAAAATTCACAAAAAAGGTCATCGGCTTATTGGGTTCTATGGTCGACATCGAGTTCGCATAAAAAATTATTCTTATTTTAAAAAAACATCACTTTTGAGAAAAATGATTGTTAAAAAGAAAAAAAGAAAAGATCAAAACAAGAGAAAAGAAATTATTGCTGAACTATTCCCGCAAAAAGAAATTTTCCCTTTAAAAAAAGGATCTCTCTCCCTTTCCCCTTTTACTTATCATCATCCTCATAACGATTTGAACTTATCTTTTGGCTTAAATTACCTCCAAGAAGGTGATGAGTTTCGCTATACTAATAAACTCAATATTTCTGCTCTTAATCTTTCTCAAGAGAAGAAAAGAGAAACTTTTTTTGAAAGCAAATTTCTTATTTTGAATTCTCTTTTTGGTCCCTATGAGGCCTCTTTTCTTTATCAATTCAAAGAAAGAGTTCAAGGAAAAATTTCACCTATTCGCTATCAGCATCGGTTCTCGCCACTTGGTCTAACTTATATTTTCCCTATGCATTCAAAGAATTTTTTTCTTACATCACTGGAAACAGGTTATTTCCCCTCTTTTGAAATATTTTCCACTGAAAATAAAAACCCCTCTCTTGTTAAAAAAGATTTCTATTGGCGCCATTATTTCTTTCTACAACTTAAATTTAAAATTAATAAAAAGGCCCATCTTAATCAAATTTTTCACTTTGCTCCTCTCCATCGTATGAGTGAAAATCATCTCGATATAAAAGACAGCGACTTTCTTTTTTCAACAGAATTTAGCAATCATATTAATAAAAAAATGGCCTTAAAAGTTAAAGAAGAAATAAGCTACGACAAGAGAAGAAAAATCTATCAAAATGATTCTCCAATGGAGCTCAAAAGTTCTGTGATGCTAGAATGGTTGTGGTAGAAAAATAAGCTTTATCTCATAATTCTTACAAGCACAGGATAGTGATCGGAATAGCCTGCAAGCTGACGATTAGTGGCATTGAAGTTATAGCGCTTAGGAATAATCTCGTAGTCATTTCCTCTTGTATCCCATCGCTTTGAAATAAAGTCTGGTCCATAAATTTCATAGCTTTCCAGAATTAAAGAAAGATCTCCTTGCGCTGTCTTATAATCGAGAAGATCACTAGAGACGATAATGCGATCAAGGCGATTCCATTTTGCTTTACGTGTATAAAAATAGCTTCCTGCAATCTCTCTTCTCTTAAAGGCCCCTGCGCGCTCATAACTTCCTTCATAGTATTCTTGATGAACATCTACAAAAGAGGCCTTCCTGCTTTTATCATCTAGCAGAGAAGAAAAAGGAGAGGGCTTTTCTGAGTCAATTGTGTTGAAATCTCCTACCGCAATGACTTTTATCCCTGGGTATTTTTTCTTTGTTTCAAGCATTTTTTGACGAAGAGTTTTTGCTGCATAATGACGATGACTAGAAGGATTTCCTTGGCTTGGCCAATGATTCACAAAAACGGCCAACTCTTTATCTTCTAACTTTAGATGAACTTCTAAAATATTGCGCGTAGGATTTTTTAAATCAACTAAGCGATGTTCAATTGAGCGAACTTTTTTAACTTTATCGCTTTTATAGAAAACGGCCAAATCAATTCCTCTCTCATCAGGAGAATTTGACACGACAAATTCTGAATACCCTAAGACCTTTGCTAACTTTCCGGCCACATTGGCATTTTCAATTTCAGAGACGGCCAAAATATCAGGTAAATCACCTCTCTCTAAAGTCAAAACATCGCGAATTTGATTCATTTTGAGCTCTAGCTTTTCTTCTGTCCAATCTGTTTTAAAACACTGTTTTCTAAAATGATAGATACTGACTTTCTTACACTCGCTCTGCTTAAGGGGATGATTTAAAGGAAGGAAAGTTGCATCATTTTTTCCCTCATCGTGGACAGTGTCAAAAAGATTTTCAACATTATAAAACATCAGTTCCCATTCGCTTGCTGAGAGCTGCAAAGAAGAGAGGGAAAGAAAAAAAAGACCAATGGCATAACGCTGGAATTTCATTTATCATACTCCTTTCCCATCTATAAGGATATCTTATAGAAGATATAAGCTTTACTTATATATAAGAAAAATATTTCATCTTTTCAATATTATTTTTTCATTAATTAAATGAAAAAAGA
>CALDHR010000275.1 GCA_937898585.1 uncultured Oligoflexia bacterium | reverse complement strand
AGCCGTTGTATCTGTTGTAAAATAAGGGTTTCCTATTCCACCAGCAAAAATAACAACTCTATTTTTCTCCATATGGCGAAGCGCTCGTCGCCTAATATAAGGCTCGGCCACTTCTCTCATTTCAATGGCCGAAAGAACGCGTGTTGTAATACCGGCCCGTTCAATAACATCTTGCAAGGCCATACCATTGATGACAGTTGCCAACATTCCCATATAATCAGATGTTGATCGATCCATTCCTTGAGTGGCCCCTGCCATACCGCGATGGATATTTCCTCCACCTACCACAATGGCCACCTGGATGCCAAGACCACAAACTTCTACAATCTCCCTGGCAAGTCCCTCTGCGACGCTAGGGCAAATACCATGACCTTGTTCACCGGCCAAGGCCTCTCCTGAAATTTTTAGTAGAATGCGTTTATACTTCACGAAGACCCCTCTAAACAAAAAAAAGGACCTTAAAAAAGGTCCTTTTTATATTATAGCAAAGCAAAAAATATTAATGAGTTCCTGAAGTAAGCTTTGCCACCTCATCAGATAAATTGTCTTGTTTTTTCTCAATTCCATCACCAAGATTAAACTTAACAAAACGACGGATGTCAATTTTCTCACCTAGCTTAAGAGTTGTTTCCTGAAGATACTCTTTAATTGTTTTATTCTGATCTTTGACAAATTTTTGCTCAAGAAGACAGACATCTTCTGCAAGTTTCTTAATTTTGCCTTCAACAATTTTTTCAATCATCTGCTCAGGTTTACCTTGCTCACGAAGTTGGGCCGCATAAATCTCAGCTTCTCTTTTTTTAAAGGCCTCATCAATTTCATCGGCAGCAACATACATAGGGGAAGCTGCTGCAATATGAAGAGCAAGATCTTTAACAAAAAGTTGAAAATCACTATTTCTGGCCACAAAATCAGTTTCACAATTTACTTCAACAAGGACACCAATTTTACCATCATGAACATAAGAGCCAATCGTTCCTTCTGAAGCAATACGACTTTGTTTCTTTTGAACAGCAGCAAGACCTTTTTTTCTTAAAAAATCTACTGCTTTCTCAAAATCACCTGCTGTTTCAGTGAGGGCCTTTTTACAGTCCATCATTCCCGCACCAGTTTTTTCTCTTAAATCTCTAATCACACTCGACGATATACTCATAACTCGATCCTAATCTTTCTTAAATAAAGTACTACTTCTCTTCTGCAACAACATCGTCTTTTAAATCAATGTCATCTTCAAATTTAGCAAGAATCTCTTTTTCAAGAGCAACATCACGTCCAGGAGCATCTGCCCCCTCTGCATTATCGCGTGACTGCGCCTTAACTTGGCCCATTCCTTCTACAACTGAATTAGC
>CALDHR010000274.1 GCA_937898585.1 uncultured Oligoflexia bacterium | reverse complement strand
GTGCGCTAATAGCGCGAGAGAATCTTTAAAGATTTGAAGTGGACAAAAATGCTGATTGCTGGTAAAAATCCGCCACCTTATGGTCGCTTAGCTCAGCTGGTTAGAGTACTACCTTGACATGGTAGGGGTCGCAGATTCGAATTCTGCAGCGACCACCATATTTTTTTCTGGCAAAATGATTAAACTCTTCATACAACACCCTCATGACTATAAAAACAATTGTCTTTCCTAGTAGCGCAAATCCACCTACTTACGGACACTTAGATGTCTTGGTGCGTTTAACCAAGCTATTTGATAAAGTAATTTGGGCCATTGCCGATAACACCCATAAGACTTATCTTTTTAATTTAGAACAACGTCTGAAATTGGCGCGTCTGAGCTTAGAAGATATAAAATTGAAAGGTGTCGAAGTGATGAAAGTAGAAGGCAGCGTGGCCCATATGGCCGTCTCTGTTGGTGCAATGGCCCTGGCCCGATCTCTTAGAGGTGCTGAAGATTATGCGCTAGAAAAAGAGTTGGCCTTTGGAAATTCCCTTATTGCTCCGGAACTAGAGACGATTATTGTGATGAGTCGGCCGCAGTTTTCGGCCATGAGCTCATCGTTAGCGCGCGAACTTTTTTCTTTGAAGATGCCTTTGAAGGAATTTGTCACCCCTAGTGTAGAAAAAGAAATGAAAAAGATTATAGACTCGTAGACTTTACTTAAAAAGGTAGGTTTTCTCATGAGCGACAACGTTAAATCTCTAAAAGTGGGATCCTCTGTTTACCACTATCACTCCCTTGAAGATCTTCTTCAAAAAAATCCCTCTATCCGCTATTTTCCTAAGTCCGTTAAGGTTTTGTTGGAAAACTTACTTCGGCATGTAGAGAGTTCTGGTGCTGTCTCAAAAGAAGATGTAGAGAAGCTCGCTCGCTGGGATCAACTAAAAGGCGATGAAGAGATTTCTTTTCACCCTACTCGCGTTTTGATGCAAGATTTTACAGGCGTCCCCGCCGTCGTGGATTTGGCCGTTATGCGCGATGCTATGAGAGACCTAAAGGGTGATGCTGAAAAAATTAATCCCTTAACTCCCGTGGATCTCGTTATCGATCATTCTCTTAATGTCGTTCACTTTGGTGATGATAAGGCCGCCGATAAAAACGTGGAAATTGAATATCAACTCAATGCGGAACGCTATTCTTTTTTGCGCTGGGGACAAAAGTCCTTTAAAAATTTTCGTGTTGTTCCTCCTGGAACAGGAATTTGTCATCAAGTTAACCTTGAATACTTAGGACAAGTTGTTTGGACAAAAAATGTAGACGGAAAAGAATTTGCTTATCCCGATTCTCTTGTGGGAACTGATAGCCATACAACTATGATTAATGGACTCTCTGTCCTTGGGTGGGGAGTTGGCGGTATCGAAGCTGAGGCCGCCATGCTAGGTCAGCCTATTACAATGCTTATCCCTGAAGTAATTGGATTTAAATTAAAGGGGAATCTACCGGAACTGGCCACGGCCACTGATATGGTCCTCACTGTTACTCAAATGCTTCGAAAGCGCGGCGTGGTAGGGAAATTTGTAGAATTTTTTGGCCCAGGACTTAATCATCTCTCTCTTGCCGATCGTGCCACGCTTTCTAATATGGCCCCTGAGTATGGCGCAACTTGTGGATTTTTTCCCATTGATGAAGAGACGATTAATTATTTAAATCTCTCTGGACGAGATGAAGAGAGAATTGAGCTCGTTCGCTCTTATGCAAAGGCCCAAGGGCTCTGGCGCGAAGAAGCAGATGAAGAGAAAATGATCTTTACAGATGTTTTGGAATTAGATCTTTCCACTGTAAAACCATCACTTGCTGGTCCTAAGAGACCACAAGATCGAGTGGAACTTACAGCACTTCCCACAAGCTTTGCCAGTGAATTAAAAGGTACTTACAAAATTGAAGGGAGTGCCACAGATACACAATCGACTGTGGATGGTGAAGAATATAAACTCAGTCATGGAAACGTCGTTTTGGCCGCCATTACAAGTTGTACCAATACATCAAATCCCTCTGTTATGATGGCCGCAGGACTTTTGGCCAAAAAAGCAGCAGCAAAAGGGTTAAAAGTTAAACCTTGGGTGAAGACTTCTTTGGCCCCAGGCTCGCAAATTGTGACAGATTATTTAGAAAAATCAGGACTGCAAGCAGAACTCAACAAACTCAACTTTAATTTGGTGGGCTATGGTTGCACCACTTGTATTGGAAACTCAGGGCCACTTCCTGAGAAAATTTCAAAATCAATTAATGAAAAAAAATTAGTGACTTGCTCTGTTCTTTCGGGAAATAGAAACTTTGAAGGGCGCGTAAACCCCGATATTCAGGCCAACTATCTGGCCTCACCACCACTTGTTGTGGCCTATGCTCTGGCCGGGCGAATTGATGTAGATTTTGAAACGACTCCCCTTGGGCAAGATGAAAGTGGAAAAGATGTTTTCCTTAAAGAAATCTGGCCTTCACTGAGCGAAGTTAAAGAGTGGGTGGAAAAAACAATTACGCGCGAGATGTTTGTATCACGCTATAAAGATGTTTTTAAAGGTGATAAGTTTTGGCAAAGTATTGCCGTTAAAGAAGGCCCTTATGAGTGGGATCAAAAATCGACATTCATTAAAAATCCTCCTTATTTTGAAGGAATGAGCGATACAACTCCTGCTTCTTTTCGTGAAATTCAAAAGGCACGCGTTTTGGCCGTTTTCGGCGATTCAGTGACAACAGATCACATCTCTCCTGCGGGAAATATTTCGCTAAAAAGTCCTGCTGCTAAATACTTATTAGAAAATGGTGAGAAAAGAGAGAACTTTAACTCTTATGGCTCTCGCCGCGGGAATCACGAAGTGATGATGAGGGGAACTTTTGCTAATATTCGCATTAAAAATGAGATGCTTGGCGGAGTTGAAGGTGGTTTGACAAAACATATCCCTTCTGGTGAAGAACTGGCCATTTATGATGCGGCCATGAAGTATGCCCATGAGAAGACACCTCTTGTGGTTTTTGCCGGTAAAGAATATGGGACAGGATCTTCGAGAGATTGGGCGGCCAAAGGAACGATGCTTTTAGGAGTGCGCGCTGTTGTTGCCGAGAGTTTTGAGAGGATTCACCGGTCAAATCTTATTGGGATGGGAGTTCTTCCGCTTCAATTTAGCGAAGGAGTAAACCGCAAAACCCTCAACTTAACAGGTGATGAAATTGTCACGATCGAGGGATTTAGAGATCAGATTCAACCTAAAATGCAAATTAAGGCCATCATTGAAAGGCCAAGTGGTGATATTATTGAGGCCCAACTTATTTGCCGCATTGATACACAAAATGAAGTTGAATATTTTAAAAATGGTGGAATCCTTCACTATGTTCTTCGTCAGCTCTTGAAATAAGACTTTACTGTTTTCTTATAGGTTGTAAGTGGGTTAGGATATTTTTCCTGACCCACTCTTAATTGATAAGAATAAAATAAAGACTTGCTATGCTTCTTCACTCAAAAACAACTCTTCGTTCCCTTTTTTATCGTTTAACAGTTGATTATTATCCTTATTACCTTGTGGCCATCTTTTCTCTTCTCATTACACATTATATTCAAATTGAAATTCCCTTCATGGCCATGAAAATTGTAGAAATGAAAGGTGTCAGCAAAGAAATGCTGAGGCGTTTTTTGCTCTTTGCCGTGATGATTATTTTCTTTCGTAGCTGTTCGCGCTGGTTTTTCTTCTACCCTGCAAGAGTGATGCAAAAGAGATTAAAAATGGATCTAATGGAGAGTTTGCTGCATAAAAAACCTGAGACTTATGGAGATTATAATAGTGGACAAATTTTTCAAATAATTAATACAGACCTCGATCAACTTCGTGCCATGATGGGTTTTTCCTATCTTCATACAATTAATATTATTCTTGCTATTCTTGTAATTTTTCCAAAAGTTATTGCTTTTGATGCGGCCCTTCTTTGGCCTCTTATTCCTATTTTTATTGCTGTGTCACTTAATTGTTATCTTACATGGAGTATTTACCCGCAATATTTACGCAGTAATTTTTTTAAAGGAGAAATTCAGCAGTTTTTAATGGATAGCTATCATGGGAAAAAAACAATTAACACATTTCAAAAAGAACGTGATTTTAGTGATTTATTTGATAAAAAAGTTTTAGATGAAGCAGAAGAGAATTTTTCTATCGAGAAAAAAACAAGTTATATGCGTCCTATGGTCTCCTTGATGTTGGGCCTTTCTATCTTGTGGGCATCCTATGTCGTTTTTAAAAAAGATTTAAACGTAGGTGTTCTTATTCTTTTTAGCGGAGTTGCCTATCTCATTCAATCACCTCTTAGCTATCTTTCATGGCTTGGTATTACTTTTAGTGCCAGTTTTTCTAGTTGGGAGAGAATTGTTAAGTTTCTAAAAGTTTTAGAAAAAGAAGATGTTAGTGAAAAAAATTTAGATTTAACGCTTCTTTTTAGAGGGACAATAATCCCCTATCCTTTTGAGGAAGGAGGATCCGTTACCTCTCTTGTAGGTGAGACAGGTGTTGGAAAGAGTTATTGCCTCAATCAGTTGGCCAATTATTTTAAGCATCACATTGAGCTAGAGAGTGATTATGTTCAGCAAAAATCTTTTCTTTTTAATGATACTTTGGCAAATAATCTTTTTTTACTTAATGAAAAAAAAGAGAAAAATAAAATTCATCTTGCAAAGGAACTTTTGAAAATATTTGAATTAGATGAATTAGAAAAAGAGGATGTTTTTAAATTAGAATTAGGAGAAAATGGAAAAAAAGTATCAGGCGGACAGGCCAAAAGAATTTCTTTGATTCGCTCTCTTTTGACAGATGCAGACATTCTTATTTGGGATGATCCTTTTTCATCCATGGATTATTTGTGTGAGAAAAACATCCTTTCTTTTTTAAAGAAAGATCCTCGTTTTAAAGATAAAAAAATTATTATAACAACTCATCGCTATAGCACATTAAAGAATTTAGATCATATTTTATATTTAAAAATGGATGGAGTTGTAGAAGAGGGAAGTGCGAAAAAATTGTTAAAAGAGAGTCAAGATTTCTATGAGTATTTTAAAAAACAAATGGTTTAAATTCTTTTTACAAAAAGATTTTCACTTATCTTTTATGGTGATCTTTATTTCCCTTGGACTTTCTAGCGCACTTGGTGTTTTTGTTCCAAGAATTCTCAAAGATCTCTATGATGCCTTAGAGGAAAATTACTCTTTCTTTCAAAAATTTTATCTTCTCTTGTTTCTTTTTATTGCTCAATATTTATTAAAATCTCTCTATCAAATAGGGATTGCCAAGCTCACTAAAACGGCCATTCAGAAGATAAGAGCTCTTTCTTTTCGTTCGTGGGTGCAAACGCATGAAGGATCTCCTTTAAAAAATGATTATGAAGAGTTTCCCATGGGAGAAGTAATGGCGCGAATTGTAGCTGATACAGACTCGATTAGAGAATTGGCCTCATCGGGGAGTTTTACTCTTGTGATGGATTTTCTTTTTCTTTTATCGTCTTTTATCAGTTTTATTCTTATTGTCCCTGGAATCGGGCTCTCTCTTGTGGCCGTTGAGCTCTTTGTACTCATTTTTTTAATTTATCTTACGCGCTATATCGCTAAGGCATTTATGAAATTGCGCGAGGAAAATGGTCATGTCTTTAGAGTAACAGCGGACTTAATTGGAGGTCTTAATAATGCTTATTACTATGCAGAGGGAAGTAACTATTATCGAAAAAGATTTTCCAATCGTCTTGAATCATTTTTGCATTATCAACTAAAGGCCAATGTTTACGATGCTGTTAATTATTCTTTAGCAGAATCTCTTTTCCCTATTTTCCTTTGCTCATTGGCCTTTATCCTTCCTTTTTATGAGGTCGTCAGTGTCGCTGTTTTGGGTGTTTTAATTGATCTTATTCAAAGATCAATTGGACCTATTCAAGAGATGAGCTCTAAGATGACTAATATTCAACGCTCTTTTGTAGGAATTAAGAGAGTTGATTTTTTTCTCAATGACCTTCTTCCTTATGAGGAAGAAAAAGGATTTTTAGATGAGGGAATAAAGGAAGACAAAAAAAACATATCGTCTTTTTCTATTAAGATTGACTCTTTTAAATATCCCAATGGAAAAAAAGTATTAGAAAAAATAGATTTTTCCATCTCATCTCCTTCTAAAGTTGGAATTGTAGGACAATCAGGCGCAGGAAAGTCTACTTTAGTGAATATTATTAGTGGGGCCCTTCCTTTACGAGAAGGAAAGATTTTAGTTGATGGAGAAAATCTTAAAGAGGGGTATCCGCGCTTAGTATCTTTAATTTCACAGGACACTCATCTTTTTCATGCGTCTCTTGGTATGAATCTCTCTTTAAGTGAAGAGGTAACAGATGATTTAAAAAATTTTTGGAAAATCATGCAAGAGAGTTTTTCTTGTTTGCAAAAAAAATATTTTGTTTTAGATGAAAAACTAGATGTGACAGAGCTTTCAGTAGGAGAAAAACAATTAATAGCGGCCTTACGCGCTTGTTATTTGAGAAGACCCATTGTTATTTTTGATGAGATATCAGCATCACTAGACCCTTTGTTAGAAGAAGCTCTCGCCATTATTTTAAGTAGTTTTTTTCAAGATTCCTTGGTTTTTTTTGTGGCACATCGATTGGAGACCATAAAAAATTCTGATATGATTTTAGTGATGAAAGAAGGAAGAATTGTGGCGCAAGATATTCACCATAATTTAATAAAGTCGTCAAAGGAATATCAAGACTTTATTAATGAATTAAAAGATAGTTATTAAAACGGAGGATGAAATGATGAAAGAAAATGTAGTAAGAAAAATGACAATGCTTTTGAGCTTGTCTTTTTTATTGAGTGGTTGTTTAGGAGGAAAAAAAAGCTGTCCTATCGTTTATGAGAAGAAAGAAAAAAGTGAAGTTGTAGCAAAAGTATTAGGTCAAGATATTACTTATGCTGAATTGATCAAAGGGATAGAAGGCGAAATTTTTGAGGCCGAAGAAAAAGTTCATCAACTCAAAGAGGCCCAATTTAAGATGATTGTGCTGAAGAAACTTCGTGAACAAGATCCTAAAGGAAAAGATTTAACGGAAGAAGAATTTATCGATAAAGTTGTCATTAAAGGATTAACGCCTAAAGAGAGCGATATTGAAAAATTTATTGTAGAAAAAAATATTCCTAAAGAGCATGTGAATGCTGATTTAAAAGAACGCGTGAAGGCCTTTTTGCTTAATGAGATGAAAAGAGACGCCATTGATGATTGGATTAATAAGAAATTAGAAAGCAACCCTGCCTCCGTTTATTTTTATCCACCAGAGAGACCCACTTTTGATATAAAAGTAGGCGATGCACCTACTTACGGAGGAGAGAATGCGAAAGTGACAATAGTGGAGTTTTCTGATTTTCAATGTCCTTTTTGTGCCAAAGGGAAAGCTTTGCTGGACCAAATAAAAAAAGAGTATGGAAGCAAAGTAAAAATTGCTTTTAAAAATTTTCCTCTTTCTTTTCATAAAGATGCTCACAATGCTGCTCAAGCAGGACTTTGTGCAAAAGACCAAGGGATAAACTTTTTTTGGAAGATGCATGATGAGATGTTTGAAGATCAGCAAAATATCGCCATAAGTGGTCTTGAGGAAAAAGCGAAAAAAATTGGTTTAAAGATGGATCAGTTTAAAGAATGTCTTAGTACACAAAAACACAAAGCGAGTGTAGATGCTCAATTCCAAGAGGGGTTAGAGGTTGGAGTAAAATCAACACCAACTTTTTTTGTCAACGGTAAGCTTATTATGGGTGCCGCTTCTATGGAAGTTTTTAGTGAGTTAATTGATCAAGAACTTGAGAAGTAAAGAATAGAGAAAGGGGAGTTAGCACTTCCCTTTCTTTTTAAACTTTAATTATTTTTTTATTTTTTTTAAAAGCGAAAAAAAATACCTGCC
>CALDHR010000273.1 GCA_937898585.1 uncultured Oligoflexia bacterium | reverse complement strand
CTCTCTGTTGTGATGATTCCTTCTTCACTGCTATAGAGAAGGCGACCATTTTTTTCATATTTTTTTTCAGGTGCAAGACGGAGAGTCAATAAATCTCCCTGAGATTCTCCCTCTGCCTCAATCACCCAGGTGTCGTTTTGTTTACTTGTCTGAGTGACGTGAAAAAGCTTGTTATCGAGAGAAATTGTATCGAGATCGCCAACAATTCTTTCCCTATCACAAGAAAAAGAGATCTCCGTAAACGAGGCATAAGGGGCAAATTCCATAGGAGCAAAGCTCATGGGAAGACAGTTAAGAGAGGTAAAAGAAGCAGCGAGAAAGAGAAAAATTTTTTTCATAAAAGTTCCTAAGTTAAAAAGATTCCTTATGGCATTGCAAAGAAAAAAAAACAAAATTTATGCATAATGCCACACATTATTATAGAGGAACTTTGCCTTGACTTTTTTGGGTGGAGAGGTAAATATCTTTTTGCCTGTCGAAGGCGATTGGGAAGGGTGAAATCCGCCAGGTCGGGAACGAAGCAACGGTAGCTTACGACCCATTGTGTTTTCGACAGGTGCTTTACTAAGTTCATAAATTAACATCCTTCAACTCTGTTCCTTGGCCAAAATAATGAGTTATCAAGTCCTCTCTCGGCGATATCGACCCAAAAAATTCTCGCAAGTTGTAGGGCAGACCCATCTGGTTCGCATTTTGCGCAATGCCATTGCCAAAAAACGGCCAGGGCACGCCTATCTTTTTTCAGGGACACGCGGAGTCGGTAAAACATCTTTGGCCCGCATTTTTGCCATGGCCCTCAATTGTCCTCACCTCGATGAACAGATGGATCCTTGTGGTCATTGCGAATCTTGTCTTGAAATTGAAGGGCAATCATCTCTGGATGTCTTGGAAATGGATGCCGCTTCTAACAACGGCGTTGATGATATTCGAGAACTCATTGAAAGCGTTCACTATCTTCCCACCAAGGGAAAATACAAAGTCTATATTCTCGATGAAGTTCACATGTTGTCCAAAGAGGCCTTTAACGCTCTTTTAAAAACACTAGAAGATCCTCCCCAGCAAGTAGTTTTTCTTTTGGCCACCACTTCTCTTGATAAGATTCTCGATACCGTCGTGAGCCGTTGTCAGCGACTGGATTTTCTTCTTTTGACAACCAAAGAACTCACTGAGGCCTTTGAAAAAATTTGCCGTGAAGAAAAAATTGAATTAGAGCAAGACGTTAATCCTCTTCGCAGTATT
>CALDHR010000272.1 GCA_937898585.1 uncultured Oligoflexia bacterium | reverse complement strand
AAAGTCCTTAGATTGGTCAGATAGTTGAAGTAATTCCTCGATATTTTTGCGTTTTTCTACCCAATGACGAATTTTTTCTGAGCCGTTGATAAAGTCAATGGGTGGGCGGTGATACTCATACTCATAAGGTCCTTCCTTCCACTGAAAATTAGTTTCTAAAACATAGAAAAGCTCGCGGATGAGAAGTTGAGAAAGTGTCCATGGGCGAAAAACTTTTTCATTTGTCACGTGAATTTGAAACCCACCACACTCAATTTCGGCATGTTTTTGAAAGGTAGGCATAAAGTAGTGAGGGCGAAGAATAAATCCTTTAAGCTCTTTAAATTCCTTTAAGCTCTTTAAGTGATCTAGAAAGGTAAAAGGCTTGAGTTTGGGGTGTCCGATAATTTCTAGTGCCCGCGTCGTCCCGCGCCCTTCTGAAATATTTGTTCCTTCAAAAAGGACTGTTCCAGGAAAGCAGATGGCGCCATCACTGGTAGGAAGATTGGGGGAGGGGAGGATCCAAGGAAGTTCTGTCTCATTGAAGCTCATTGTTCGACTCCAATCTTCCATGGAAACAACTTTGAGTTTCAAGTTGGGGGTATGGTATTTTTTAATCCATAAGGCCACTTCGCCCATGGTCATAGCGTGGCGCATAGGAAATTCAAATTGCCCTACAAAAGATTGAAACTCACTTTCAAGAATATTGCCTTCCATCATCTCGCCCCCGACGGGATTTGGGCGATCAAGAACAATGAGTTCAATGGGACTGTGTTCAATTTGTTTGCAAATTAAATTCAGCGTTGAAATATAAGTATAAACGCGTGTTCCCACATCTTGTAGGTCAATAATAAAAGTATCGATATCTTGAAGCATTTCTTCTGTCGGGATGCGCGTCTGAGAGTAGAGGCTATAGGTTTTAATGCCAAAGTGCGGATGCACAAAATCTTCTGTTTCAATCATGTTGTCTTGAACGGTAGCAAAGAGACCGTGTTGTGGACCAAAGAGTTTAGTGAGGCGCTTTCCTACAATTTTTTGGATAACTTCGATGCTGCTGGTGAAGTCGGCCGTTACAGAAGCATTATGGCAGAGAAGTGCACAGTTTCCTTTAAGGAGCGCTTGAAGAGAGCTCTCTTTACTTAGGCGATGAATTCCCGTTTGAGTTTGCGTCATTGATGATTTTCCTTGCATTGAGAAGGCGAAGTGCCGGATCGGCCTCAAGAAGGCCTAGCGTTTTTTCAAGATTTCTTTTTCCGTACAGCATATTAGCTATGCCCATCCATTGCGATGGATTACTGGAAGGAACATTTGTTTCAATGAGATTAAGATAAGTTTTTCGTTGATCTTGTAAGTATCTTGCTCGTTCTTGTTCAGGCATGGCGGCAATGAAGGCAGATTTTCCTAGGCGATAAAAATCCATGCTTTCTTCAAGCGCTTTATAGGCCTCTTCGTTTGTTTGAAGATTGAGATCTTCTTTTAATTTATCGTAAAGATCACTCAATATTTTTTTAAGTTTTTTCAAACGTGTAGGATTTCTTTGGCCGTTGCTTAAAAGTTGAATTTCTTCCAAGAGAAACCATTCAGGAGGAGAATATTCTGGGGTGTTATGAATATTTGAAGGAAACTCTTCACCCTCTTTAATTTTTGTTACAGAGCCAAAATCACCAAGGTAAAGTTCTTTTTTCCCCATAAAAATATTATCGGGTTTAATATCGCGATGAATAAATCCTTCAGTGTGCATGGCCGCCAGAGAAGGGGCCAGCTGTTTGATGATTTTTTCTTCTGTGGGAAGTTGCTCGAGAGAGAACAGATCCCCTCTGTACTTTCGCATGACATAGGTTTCTCGTCCTGTTTTAGGGTGCTTGTAAGGATTTGCACGAGTGGGGAGGGCCAAGCGAAGTTTAGTCTCATTAGATATAGGTATAAACTTCGCGTAGAAACTTTTTTCATCTTTTTGAGCGGGAGAGTGATAAACGGCGATGACAAATGGTTGTCCCTTTTGAATGGCCTTGAAAACCTGCTTTTCCCCTCCTGCGGCAAAAGGAAGTTTTTCAACTAAATATTTCTTGTCTTCTAACTCCCAGACTTCTTCGGAAGATTCAGTTTGCTGAGGTTCAAAAAAATTTCGCAAGTTGCGAACAGAGTGTCGTTCAGGAAGAGGAGTATGAGGAAACTCGATGCGGCAATCTTTCGTTTCTTGAATTTCTTGACGAAGATTTGAGCTGGCCCGTCCCATTGTGGCAAATGTTTTTCCTCGTGTACGAGGAGTCATGCTGCTGCGAATATTGTTACTATTTTTTTGACCAGGAATAATTAAAAGAGGAACAGTGCTCTGACGCTGAACAGGATTAGGAGCGTCAGAGGCAGTGCTTATATAAGAGTTGGCCAATAAATAAAAGAACAAAAAAAACTTCATTTGCTAATTGTAGCAAAAAAGTGAGTGTTGGAAAGCTCTAATACAAAGCTTCAATTTTTCCTTTAAATTTTTCATAGACAGATTTTCTTTTAACTTTGAGGGAAGGAGTCAGCATTCCATTGACGGCCGTCCACTCCTCTGTAGAAAGAATAAGCTTTTTTGGTCGTTCATAACCTTTAATATTTTTGCCATAGTTGCTTATTTCATCTTGAACCAGCTGCATGGTTTCTTTTAAATCCAGCATTTCATTGGGGCGAAAGATGATATTTTTTTGTTCGAGATACTGGCGAACCTGAGTTGCATCGAGGACACAAACAGCAACGTTATAAGGTTTATTACTTCCATAAACGAAAGTCTGCATAATGTAAGGGCTGAGTTGAATTTGCTCTTCTACAACGTTGGGAACGACATATTTTCCATTTTCAAGTTTGTATTGTTCTTTAATCCGTCCTGTAATGTGAAGATATCCCTCTGAGTCAATATGGCCAATATCACCTGTTCTAAACCCACCATCTTCCATAAGAACTTTTTTACTCTCTTCTTCTTGTTTGAAGTATCCTTTCATGACATTGGGACCGTAGACAATAATTTCACCATCGCCCGTGCCTTCCTCATCACCATCATAACAAGAAGAGTCAATTTTTACTTTGACATTGGGCAGAGGTTTTCCCACGCTTCCAATTTTGATATGTTCTAGTGTGTTAAGAGAGACCACTGGCGATGTTTCACTGAGACCGTAGCCCTCAAGAACGGTAATTTTGAGATGATCAATAAATTCGGCAACTTTGGGATTGAGGGCAGACGCACCGCTGACGGCAAACTTTAATCGTCCACCAAAGCGACCTCGAATTTTACTGAAAATAACTTTATCAACAATTTTTAAGAGACTCTCTTCCCAAATCGTGAGTTCTTGATGTTTTTTCTTTGAAGCGAGTTTAATGCCTTGATCAAAGAGATATTTAATAACAGGGCCACTTTCGCGCATTTTGTTTTGTACGCCGTCATAGATGCGGTTAAAGATGCGTGGAACGGCAAATAAAATAGTAGGACGCACTTCTGCTAAATTATTGATAATAGTGGTGACATCTTCAGCAAAGGCGGTAGAGAGCCCGGCATAGACGAGAACGTGTACTTCGGCCACTTGACCAAAAATATGGGCCCAAGGAAGAAAGCTCAGTGTTCTTTCTGGCGCGCTCAAATCAATAATTTGAGGGATTACATTAATATTGGCCAAAAGATTGCCGTGAGTGAGCATAACGCCTTTGGGCCGTCCTGTTGTTCCCGAAGTATAAATAAGACCCATTAAGTCAGAAGGCGCTGGGTAGTAAGGAGTGATAGGTTTTTCTTGTCCGAGGCGAAGAAGCTCGTGATAGCTAGTAAGACTTTTGGAATCTTCCTCTATATTGACGATATGTTTAAGTGTAGGAATGAGGTCAACAAAATATTCTACTTTTTTATAGATTTCAGTGGTGCTGACCACGAGAACTTTGGCCTCACAGTCTTTAACGATATATTCCCAGTCTTCAATGAGCTGTGATTCATACATACTGGTGAAGCGAGCATTTCGACCCAGCGTGGCGTAACAAGAGGCCGCCCACTCAATACTGTTTTTTGAGATAATGGCCACAGTATCGTCTTTATCGACGCCAAGATGAGCAAATCCACCGCGGAGATCTTTTACCATCTGGCCAAATTGACGATAGGTGATCCAATGAAAATTGCCGTCTTCGCGTTTGACGCCAAAGATTTCTCTATCGGCAAAGAGGCGGCAAGAGTCTTCTTGCATTTCCACTAAATTTGAAAAGATTCGTTTACTCATAAATAAATTCTCCACGAAT
>CALDHR010000271.1 GCA_937898585.1 uncultured Oligoflexia bacterium | reverse complement strand
TTTTCTTTTTGAGTTTTTTAAACTCTTCAAAAACCTGATTTTTTAATTTATCTGATAATTTTTTATTAGAGATTTTACTATGTGCATTCATAGGGGTAGCAGGCATGCTAGCAAGAGATCTTTGAGGTTCATTAAAATTATATTCTTTTTTATTAATATCAATCATATTAGAAAACATATCAGTGATATTTAAAAAAGATTGATAGCCAATAGGAGTTGCGGCCCTTGGACCTTCAGAAATAAGAGACTCATCATAAAAAGAAAAATTTCCTTGAACAATCTCCCTGCTGGGGAAGGTGTTTTCACTTATCGTAGACTCAATAAAAAACTGACCTTTAAAACTAAAAACTTGTGTTTTATTTTTTTCGCTAAGAAAAGAAATAATACCATCTCCATAATTAGTGAGAAGACGGGCATTAGGCGTGTTGACGACAAAGGGAATAGGAGACTCAACTTTGGTCCATAGATGACCTTGAACGAGTTTAAAGGATTTTTCTTCAAGAGAGAGTTGCGATCCACCAGAGAGATAATAGGTTCCTTTTTTTTCTTCGGTTAACTCTATTGTCGTACTGGTATCAGTCATCAAAGTATCACCTCTTTTAAGAGAATAACCTTCATTGATAATAATTGTTTTATTTTCTCGTACTAAAAAAACTTGTCCAGATACTTTAGTAAGTTTTATTTCTCTGGCCGTCAGAAACAGAGAAAAAGTGGAAAAAGAAAGTAAAAAGAAAAATATTGTTTTTTTTATCATAACTTACTTTTTGTTATATTTTTGTCTGAATTCTTCATAGCGACTACTGAGAACTTTCCATTCTTGAGAGTTTCTATATTTAAGTCTAAATTCCTCTACGATAGCGTAGAATTCTTTTGTGTTTTTTTCTTTGAAATAAATAAGACCCAGCCAAAGCTTAGCACTTCTAAAATGTTCAGAGTGGGGATAGCGTTTAACCAGTTGGTCTAAGAATTTTTTGGCCCAGTTAAAATGATCACTTTTAAAGCTACTAATTCCTGCTTTGTAGAGAGAGAAATCGTTATTCCTTTCATCCGCAGGAAATGCGTGGAGAGCATAATAGTAATATTGAGCAGCATGTTCGTATTGTTCTTTTTCTAAATATTCATCGGCAAAAGAATAGAGTTTGTTAGCATCCCACAAATAGGTATTGTAATTGACATAGTCTGTTTCAACTTCTTTTTGAAAGGAAGTTAGTGGGTTCGATTTTTCTTTACTCTTTTTTTCTGAATCTTGTTCACCTGTTAACTTAGAGAGCTTTAAAGTGAGGTACTTCTTTTCACTTTGCAGTTTATTAATTTCACTTTGAAGTTCTCCTTGCTTGGCCAAAAGAGTTCGATTTTCTTTTGCCAAAGCAAGCGCCGTTTGATGGTAGTTGTTAATGACTTCAGCTTTTTTTTCTATCTTGCTGAGATCCATACAACCTTGAAGACAAAGAAGACTCAATAACGAAAATATTGTTTTCATAGAATTAACCTCTGAAAGCTCTTCGGATGATTCCAATTTTTTTTTAGAAGAAAATAAAGAATCTCTTTGATTCTTTGTTTTTGCCGGATTGTTTTTGTTGGTTTTTGAGTTTGATAAGAAGGGTGGATGCAAGTATAAGAGGCCGCTTAAGTTATTCAAGTTTTATCCAAGGAGTCTTGCCATGAAAGTCAAAGAATTCCCCGATGCTCTTACCTATGACGACGTTTTACTTCGTCCTCGCTATTCAGAGATTCTTCCCTCTGAGGCCGACTTAGCGACTCGATTTTCTCGGCGGATAAATCTCAAGATTCCCCTGATTTCTGCGGCCATGGATACTGTCACAGAACATCGCAGTGCCATTGTTATGGCCCAAGAAGGAGGAATTGGAATTATTCATAAAAACATGACTCCCTTGGAACAGGCCCAGGAAGTAGGCAAGGTTAAAAAATTTGAAGCGGGAATTGTTCTTGATCCTATTACAGTAGGGCCGACAACTTTAATCAAGGAAGTCTATGATCTTATTGATCAACATCAAATCAGTAGCCTTCTCGTGGTTGAAAATAAACATAAATTAATCGGGATTCTTACACATCGAGATTTGAGGTTTCAAGAAAATCCTATGAGTCAGGTAAAAGACCTGATGACTCACTCTCATTTAATCACAGCACCTGAAGGAACAACCTTAGATGAAGCACGTTCGATTTTGCGTCAGCATCGAGTTGAGAAGCTCCCCATTGTAGATAAAGATTTTATGATTAAAGGACTTTTTACTATTAAAGATATTGAGCGCTTAGAGGCCTATCCTTTGGCCAATAAAGATTCTATGGGACGGCTTCGCGTGGCCGCAGCGATTAGTGTAGGAGAAAAAGAAAAAGAGCGGGCCCATCTTTTGGTGCAAAAAGAAGTCGATGCTTTAGTTGTCGATACGGCCCATGGGCATTCAAAGGCCGTCATGGAGATGGTGAAGTATTTAAAGAATGAATATCCTCATGTGGATATCGTGGCGGGAAATATTGCAACAAAAGAGGCGGCAAGAGATCTCATTGAGAGTGGCGCTGATGCTGTGAAAGTAGGGGTTGGTCCTGGTTCTATTTGTACCACAAGAGTGGTGGCGGGAATTGGGATGCCGCAATTTTCCGCCGTGATGGAATGTGCTGAAGTTTGTCGCCAGTATGATGTTCCTCTTATTGCCGATGGCGGAGTTCGCTATTCAGGAGATATTACAAAGGCCCTTGGTATTGGAGCTTCTTCAGTGATGATTGGTTCTTTATTTGCGGGGACAGATGAATCTCCTGGAGAGACGGTTTTTTATCAGGGACGAACTTATAAGATTTATCGCGGGATGGGCTCTCTTGGCGCCATGAATTTGGGATCAAAAGATCGCTATGGTCAGGCCGAAGTCAAATCAGTTCAAAAACTTGTCCCTGAAGGTATTGAAGGAGAAGTTCCTTACCGCGGTTCTCTTTCTAGTGTTATTTTTCAACTTTGTGGCGGTATTCGTTCGGGAATGGGTTATGTTGGCGCCAGAAATATGGCGGAATTATTAGAAAAGGCCGAATTTGTTCGCATCAGTAATGCTTCTTTGCAAGAAAGTCATCCTCACGATATTAGGATTGTTAAAGAGGCACCTAATTACAGCAGCTAAGAATTTAAGGATACAAAAATGTTAAAAGCACAAGTTTGCGTTATTGATTTTGGTTCACAGTATTCTCAACTCTTGGTGCGCAAAACAAGAGAGCTGGGATTTTCTTGTGAAATTACTTCACCTTCTTCTTTTTCTCTCGATAAATCAGCTCATAAGGCCGTGATTTTATCAGGAGGTCCAGACTCTGTTTTAAAAATATCAAGAGAAGAGAAAGATCTTTATTTTAATATTTTGGATGAATTAAAAGAGGAAAAGATTCCAACACTTGGTGTTTGCTTTGGTTTTCAGTTGCTCTCTCTTTATTATGGCGGAGTTGTTGAAAAAGGAATTTTTGGTGAGTATGGACAGACGAGAGTCTTCAAAGAAAAGAGCGAGGTCGCCTATACCTGGCCTGAATCTTTTGATGTCTGGATGAGCCACTTTGATCACGTTGTTAAAATACCCAAAGGCACAAAGTCCATTTTAAAGACGGCCGGTGGAGTGATTGCTGCCCTTAAATTTGATGATGCCAATATTTTGGCCTTACAGTTTCATCCTGAAGTTCATCATACGGCCCATGGATCAGAAATTTTGCTGAGCTTTTATGAGGAAGTAGCGCAGATCAAAAAAGATTGGAGCATTAGCAATCTTCAAGAGACGATTTTGAATGATCTTCCCGATCTTGAAGGAAAGAAAGTTCTCTGTGCTTTTTCAGGGGGAATTGATTCTTTTGTGGCAGCGGCCTTATTAAGTAAAAAACTTTCAAAAGATGATCTTTATTGCATCTATATTAATAATGGTTTGATGAGACCACAAGACGAGCGCCACATAGAAGAATTGAAGCGAGAATCAAATCTCAATATTGAAATTATCGATGCCTCAGATCGATTTTTAAATGGACTAGAGGGAGTATTCGATCCTGAGAAGAAGCGAAAAATTATTGGGAAATTATTTATTGATTGTTTTGAAGAGCGATCCAATGAAATTGAAAAAGAGAAGAACATTAATTTTCATTATCTTTTACAGGGAACGCTTTATCCTGACGTTATTGAATCTCATTCACCGCACTCTAGTGGAGGAAAATCCAGCACCATTAAATCTCATCACAATGTTGGTGGTCTTCCTGAGAAAATGAAACTCAAACTTCTCGAACCTCTGCGCTTTTTATTTAAAGATGAAGTTCGCTTACTTGGAGAGAACTTAGGGCTCCATCATCACTGGATTTATCGTCACCCTTTTCCTGGGCCAGGACTTGCGGTGCGCATTTTAGGGAGCATAAACAGAGAAGATCTTGAAATTGCTCGTTTGGCCGATGAAGTTTTGTTTTCAGAGTTGAAAAATCACAACCTCTATCAAATGACGTGGCAGGCCCTCGCCGTTCTTCTTCCCATTCACAGTGTGGGAGTAAAAGGAGATGAGCGCGTTTATGAAAAAGTTATCTGTATTCGCGCCGTGAGTAGTGTGGATGGTATGACGGCCGATGCTACAGATTTTCCGTCCTCCTTTTTAAAGGCCGTCTCATCGCGCATGACGGCCGAAATCAAAGGAATTGTGCGGGTGGTTTATGATTTGAGTTCTAAGCCACCGGCAACAATTGAATGGGAATAAAAAATCATTGAGAATTTTTAACGGAGCAAGAGAACTGGCAATCTGCTTTTACGCAAAACTTTTCTCGCCGTGCTACCAATAAAAAAAGTGCGCAAACGGTCAGTGGCCCCTTTAATAGCAATGAGTTGTGCTTTTTCTTTTTTAGCCGCTTCCAAAATCGCATCAGTAATGGAATCTTTTTCTTCATGAGTAATAGAGATTTTTACCTCAACTCCAGTTCGCTCTCCCATTTTGGCCATTGAGTGCAAATTTTCTTCTACTGAACTTAAAAGATTTTTCATGTTGGTGGGCATTTTGCTTTTTCTGCCGTAGCCAAAGTAGTGAAAAAGAGTAAGTTTTGTGGAATCTGCTCGGCAAATATCCAGTAGTCTTTTAAAGATTTTCTTATAGGATCCGGCAAATTCAGCACAATAAAAGACAGACTTGAAATTAACAGCTTTAGGAGAATCAGGCTTAACCATGAGAAGAGGAATTTTTGACGTAAACATAATCGTCTCAGCAAAACTTCCCATGAGAAATTTATCAATTCCTTTCAAATTTTTGGCCCCAATGACGATAACATCGGCCTTAATTTTTTTAGCATGGTCTAAAAGGGTTTTAGCAGCATCGCCCATTGTAGTTCCATGATGCGTAAGAAGGGTTCCTTTTAAATGATCAAAGTCAGTTTTTTTAAGGATTTTCTTCATGTCTAGTTGGGCCTTCTTTTTAAAAGAGGAAAGGTCTGCGGCACCATATTCCACCGCAAAAAGAATATCGCCTAGATTGAGAATACTCACAGGGCATATCTCACATCCCTTGTGTTTAGCGAACTCCTTAAGGTAGCTAGAGACAATGGGATTGATGTCAGATTGAAGAGAATCAGGATCAACGGCCCATAAAATTTTTTGAAAATTCATTTTTTTCCTCCATGGTTTTTTTCATTACTTGCATTTGATTATTCTTCAGCTAATCTCGCAAGAATTTTCTGTCTTTATTTTTCTCGGGAAAGTTTATGAATAAAAAACATTTAAAACTTGTAACCTATACAGGGATGGCCATCTTTTCCATGTTTTTTGGTGCAGGGAATGTCGCCTTTCCTCTTGTCTTAGGGCAGAAATTCTCTCTTGCTGTTTTTTGGCCAATGGTAGGTCTCCTTGTAACGGCGGTAGGAATTCCTCTCTTGGGCCTTTGGTCTACCATCAGCTTTAAGGGGGATTACCATCGCTTCTTTGGTCGAATAGGTCATCTACCCGCTCTTGTGGCCATTTCCCTTGTGATGGCCCTTATTGGTCCCTTTGGAGCGCTTCCTCGCCTTATAACGTTGTCTTACTCAACAATTGAAGTTTACTCTCCCGATTTCATGCCTCTATGGAGCTATTCTCTTCTTTGTGCTTTTTTTCTTTTCTGGTCGGCCAAAAAACAATCTCGTCTTCTTGCTGTTATCGGTCAATACCTCACCCCTTTTCTTCTCCTTTCGACTTTTCTTATTATTATTTTTGGAATAGCAGGATCTCCCTCTACCATGGTAAGGTAATGGTCAAATCCATGTTCCAGA
>CALDHR010000270.1 GCA_937898585.1 uncultured Oligoflexia bacterium | reverse complement strand
AAATCTGTTAAAAACCAATGAGTCTCTTCACTCTTTCCTTCGCGAGAAAGTGTGAGGATTTTTCTTTTCTTCATTTGAAGATAAAGTTCTTCCATGGCGGCCAAGGCCTGAACAGAGTTTTCCACCGTGGCCAGACAAGAATAATCTGTCATGGTGGAGATACCTCGAACATCAATAATTTTAAGATCAACGGCCTTATAAGAAGAAAGAAGCCATGTGATAGCAAAAAGAACTCTCTCTTCATTGCTATATTTTTCATTGCTAAATATTTTATCTAATTCTTGATCAGTGTAACTTTGCGTACTATTAACCGTAGACTGCTTCATTTTGCGCTAACTCCTCTTCTTCCTCTCGCTTATAGGCATCAATGGCGGAAACCATCAGGCCTTGCAGCGTATCTATATTTTTTCCTGAAACAGATGAAATAAAAAGAACATGCTTTTGAAGTTGTTCTTCAAAATAGCGCACAAAGCGCTGAACTTCTTCATCCGTCATAGCATCTACTTTCGTCAGACAGATAATTTCTTTTTTCATCATGAGATTATCATTAAATTTTTCCAGCTCGGCCTTTACCACCGCATACTCATAAAAGGCCTCTTCGGGTTCCAGGCACATAGAGCAGTCCACCAAGTGAACGAGAACTCTTGTTCGCTCAACGTGCTTAAGAAATTTAATCCCTAGCCCTTTTCCATCTGCGGCATGTTCAATCAGCCCTGGAATATCGGCCACCACAAAATCGCGTCCCTGAAAAAACACCACGCCAAGATTGGGAACAAGTGTTGTGAAGGGATAATCGGCAATTTTGGGCCTTGCGTTTGAGATTCTTGAAATCAAAGTGGATTTTCCTGCATTAGGAGCTCCCACTAAAGCGATATCGGCCAGAAGCTTTAATTCAAAATGAAGATCGATGGCAATTGATTCGTCGCCTTCTTGAGCATAGCGAGGCGACTGGTTGGTAGATGTTTTAAAAAACATATTTCCCAGACCACCACGACCGCCTTTGGCGATAAGAACTTTTTGTCCATCTTCCGTTAAGTCGGCCACAACTTCGCCCGTCTCAGTGGAGCGAATGATAGTGCCCACCGGAACACGCAAAATAAGGTCTTTTCCGCCACGACCATCACACTGGCGACTTCCACCGTTTTCTCCATGCTCGGCCTGATAGAGCTTTATTCCGCGGTAATGCTGAAGGGTATTGAGACCGCTACAGGCCTCAGCAATAACATCGCCGCCTTTACCGCCATTTCCACCGTCAGGTCCACCAAAGGGAATAAACTTTTCACGCCGAAAACTAACAGCGCCACTACCACCTTTGCCGGAAATTGCTTGAATTTTTACTTCGTCA
>CALDHR010000269.1 GCA_937898585.1 uncultured Oligoflexia bacterium | reverse complement strand
GTATATCAAAACCGTTTTTCTTTATTTTGTCTATTGCTCTTTCCTGAATTTTTTTTATTTAAAAGTGATGATTTAATCTTTAACAAGCGAGTTATACCATGAAGGGCACAAAACTGTTTACTTTTGCCCACTACAACGAGGCCTTTTGCGTTGTTGATTATTTTTCCTTTAAAAGAGTCCCCCTAAATCAAGATAAAGCAACAATAGATCTTTTTTATAGCGAAGAGATAAATTCTTTTCTTCTTATAACAGGAGAGGGATCTTTGACCTCTCTATGCACCCTTGCTAAGTTTTTCTCCCTTGATCTGAGTAGAAGTATAAAAAATCTTATCAATATGGGAGTGGCCGGATCTTTAAAGGATACGATAAAATTAGACTCTCTTTATAAAATAAGAACATCTTATCGCGCGATAGGAGAAAAATTTGATTTTCATTCTTTCACGACACTGAACTCTTCTGAAAATAAAAAAATAGATTTGCCTGAAGCAGATCTTATTTCTAATGAGGGGCGGGTTCACGAAGAAAGATTAAAAAATCATCTCTCCGTTTGTGCAGACCTCGTTGATTGTGAATTCTTTGCTCAAGCACAATTAATGAAATCAATGGGTATTAATTTTTCTTCTTACAAAATTGTTTCAGACTTAGCAAATTCTAAAGAGTTTTGTCAGCTGAATAAGGATAATTCTCTTGATTTTTCTCGCCGATTGGCCGATTTCTTGAGGGAAAATTTGGCCTTTGTTTTAGAAGAAGAATCTTCATCGATAGATGAAGAAGATAATGTGCTAAATTCTTATTTTAAAAATAAAAAATGCTATTTTACTATAACTCAAAGAAGAAATTTTAAAAAACTCTACTCTCTTTTTATGAGAGAGTATGAAGGAAAGTGGAGTCATGAAGATATTAAAAATAAAATCAATAGAGATGTTATTGACGAAAAAGACTTGCCGAAAAATAATGGGAAGAAAATAATCTATTTCTTAGAGCAATCTCTCAATCCTTATGAAAATTACTTTGAAAAAATTCATAAAAGTACAATAGACAAAATAAAGAAAAACGGTTTTGATATACAGATTCGTCATTTAGAAAAAGAGCTGGAGGTTGATGTTCGTTTTAGTGCAAAAAATAGTATGGAATGGCAGCAAAAAATAAAAGATCTAAAAGAGGTTGATGTTGGTCCTCTTTTAGATTTTTATGAAGCATTAGATTTTCACCAGCTGAATAATTTTTTAGAGGATAAAAAATTAAGACGGCCTAAAGATATCCATTAATTCTTTTAAACTCTCTCCTGATTTCTCACAGCTTCTTTCACTACATAACATAAACTGTGAAGGAAGATCATTTTGAACAAGAATAGAAATTCTCCAGGGGATAGCTCCTATAAATGTTTGAAATTCTTGTTGTTGATGAAGCTGAGGAGTGACTTTTAACCAACGTAAATCATTAAGCTTCGTGCTAAAGGCCCTTAGGGCCTCGCCGCTACCAAAAGGAAAAAGGAGAGATGTTTTTTGCCATTTACTTTCTAAACGAGAAATGAGCTCGATCTCGCTATCTTCTAACAAGGTTATTAATTTCTTGGCGCTAATAAAAAAATTGCTGACGGGAGAAGCATAAGATAAATCAAAGGAGCTCACTTTTCCATTGGGATGATTTGTAGGATTCTCTTCATTGAGATGAATAGAGTAGAATTCTTCTTCTTGAATATTGCAAAAGTTTTTAATGATAGATTTAAAACGACTTTTGGCCAACGTAAAATTTTCTTCTAGACCAAAAAATTCACCTTCATTGATAAGATATTCTAAGTAAAAAACTTCATCTTCAAAGTAAGAAAAATTATCTTCAAGGGTTGTGCAGTGTCGTATTTTTCCTTCTCCTGAAATAAAAGTATCTTTGATAGACTCTTTGCCCTTCTTTACTAATTCAAGTGCCTTCTCTCTTGCCAAAGGGGACTGGTGGCGGCGAGCAACTTCAATAAGAGAAGAGAGCATCATAAAGTTAAGGCCTGCAATACCTTTTGTATCTGTTGCGGGTGGAATTCTTTTTTGCCTTTCTTTGAGAAGAAGAGATTTAATCTTAAAAAATTCTTCAAGCTTCTTGGTATCTTTTTGAATAGCATAAAATGAATCTTTGCTTAGATGAAGCTGATTGAGATCATCTTCAAAATTTCCTTCTTTTTTAATGGATAAGATACTGGCCCATTCTTCTTTATGGGGAATATCTTTAATAAGAGTTAAAAATTCATCATAGGCATAAGTAAAATAGAGACCTTCAAAACCTTCAGAATCAGCATCTTGAGCTGAGAAAAAATGATCTTCGAACATCTCTTTTTCGAGATAATCGAGAGTCTCTAATGTCTTTTTTTCCAAAAGAGGTGAGGAGCTTAGAAAAGAGAATTTTGTCATAAGGCGAAGAAGACCGGCCTGATCATAAATCATTTTTTCAAAATGAGGAATCGTCCATGAAACATCTGTTGAATAGCGATGAATTCCACCGCGTACTTGATCGTAGAGTCCTGATCGCCAAAGTGACTCAATGCTATCAATGAGATGTTGGTGAAAACGTGAATCTACTTTTTTTTCTAAAATTTGTTCTAGGGACCATTCATAAAAAGAAAAATGAGGGAATTTTGGCGCTTTTCCATAACCAAAATTCTTTTCATCTTTGCTTTCTTCTAGAGCATTAATAATGGCGCTAGGAGAAGGGTATTCTTGAAGGTTTTTAATTCCTTCGGGAATGACAAAGTCTCGATTTAGATTTGCCAGCATCTCGTTGCTTCTCTTAATAAGAAATTCTTTTTTTTCTTCATTTTGGAGATGTTCATTAATATCTTCAAGGAGTTGAATAAACCCTGGTCGTTGCTCATTTTCACTTGTGGCCGGAAAATAAGTCCCAATGAAGAAAGGTTCCATCTCACTTGTTAAAAAAACAGAAAGTGGCCATCCACTGGCCTGCCCATTTGCTTGGGAGAGTGTTTGAAAATAATTATCGAGAGCAGGAAATTCCTCCCTGTCTACTTTAATAGAAATAAAATTTTCATTGAGAAGATCTGAAACGTCATGATTTTTAAAAGTATTTTTATTCATGACGTGACACCAATGGCACGAGGAATATCCAATAGAGAGAAAAACAGGTAATTGTTTCTTCTTGGCCAACTCAAGAGCTTCTTTGCTGTAAGGCATCCATGAAACTGGATCATTTTGGTGTTGTTTTAGATAAAGGGATTGAGATGATTTGAGAGATAGGTTTGTCATTTTTTTCCTTATTTCCAGGAGATTGATGATTTTGAGATTAGAGATGCTACAATATAGGAAAAATTAATAACTTTGAAGAAGGAGTTTCAGTGGAAAAGAAAAAGGTGTTTCGTACGAAGATGATCATCTACCCCAGGATGCAATACGCGATAATTTTGGCCAATTTCTTAGTATTTCTTCTCACATCAGTCTTAATTATTCTCCAGTTTTTTAATATGACGAATTATATTAAGGGAATTGGGACGAAAATCAATCTGACAGAAGGTCATCCTTTCTTTAAATTTATTGATCTTCAAACAAGCTCGTTTCTTACTTATTATATTATTGGTGTCGTCGTGGCCCTTATTGTTTCTACTGGTATCTCTATTTTTCTTTCTCATAAAATGGCGGGTCCGATTGTTCGTTTAAAATCCTATCTAACAGAGGTAAAAGAGAAAAAAGAAATAACGGCCCTCAAGTTTAGAAAAAATGATTTCTTTGAAGAATTACCAGAATTAGTTCTTGGCGCACTTAAAAGTGTTGAAGAGAAGAAGTAGAAACGATACATTCTTCAAAAAATGACTGATTTTTCTTAAGCAAAATAAAAAAAGTGCATGACAATGAAAATGATAGAAAAGGCCCTCGCCATTGATGGGCCTAGTGGCAGTGGTAAGTCAACGGTGGCCCAAATGGTGGCCGCTAAATTGAATTTTATCTATCTTAATACAGGTGCTCTTTACCGAAGCATTGCTTTTTATTTACTTAAAAACTCTTCAAAGAAAGATGCTTCCTCTGAAAAAGAAGTCAAAGAGCAACTCAAAAATATAAAACTAGATTATTTTTTTGAGAACAACCAAATGAAAGTGATGCTTAATGGAGAAGATGTGACCTCTAAGATCACAAGGCATGACGTATCTGATCTCTCATCGCAGATTTCAAAATATCAAGTGGTAAGAGATTTTCTCTTAGAATTTCAACGCAATTTTGCGCGTGAAAATTTTTGTGTTGCTGAAGGACGTGATGTGGGAACAGTTGTGTTTCCTCATGCTTTTTGTAAAATTTTTATGACGGCCACAGCAGAAGAGCGTGCCCAGAGGCGCTTTAAAGAGCTGAGCACGAGAGAAGAAAATAAGAAACTCACTTATGAGCAAATTCTTCAAGATATTCAAGAGCGCGATAGGCGTGATGAGCAAAGAATATTGGCACCCCTTAAACAAGCAGAAGATGCTTTCTTTTTGGATACGACAGGAAAAACAATTGATGAGATTGTTTCGGAAATTGTTTCCTTGGCCCAAAAAAAACAGCTGGAAAAAAATCTAGAAAAGAAAAAGGACTCTTGATGAATGTCCTCATTAGCAGAACAGATGCAATAGGTGACCTCGTTTTAACTCTACCTATGATCTATTTTATTAAAAAAAAGATACCAGAGGCCAAGATTTATTTGGTGACATCTCCTCGAAACAGCGCTTTTGCTATTGATCCTATGATTGAAGATATTTTAGTATTAGATCCAAAATCGTCTCTCTTTTTGCGCTTAAAACAACTTTCTCATTTTTATTTGAAAAATAAAATTAATCGTTATTTCTTTATGGGAGGATCATCTGTCCCTACTATCGCCGCCCTCTTTTCCGGAATCTTCTTCAGAGGAGGTGTCAAATCTCGCTTCATTAATTTTCTCTTACTCAATAAAGGGATTCGACAAAAAAGATCTTTAGTTGAAATGCACGAAGCAGCTTACAATCTCAAAGTTCTCGCACCTCTTGGAATTGATACTTCCATTTTGCATGTTGAAGACTTCACCCCTGTTATTTTAATTTCAGAAGAAGAAAAAGAGACTCTTTCTCATCAGTTAAAAAGTATACTTCCTTTCGAGAATTATTTTGTCATCCACCCAGGAATGACAGGGCATACGCTCAACTGGCCGGTGAGAAACTATGTTCGCCTGATGCTTCAAATAAATCGTTTTTATCCTCAAATTAATTTTGTAGTCACTTCAACCAAAAGTGATGAAAAATATATGCGAGATTTTCATCACGAACTATCAAAAGAAGAATATCAAACTCTTGCCGACAAAATATTTTTTTATTTAGGTGACAATCGCCCGCCTCGTCTTCTTCTCGAAATTTTAAGTGAAGCAAAGTTGTTTATTGGTCCTTCAACAGGTCCTATGCACCTTGCCACTGCGTTAAAAACAAAAGTAGTGGCCCTTTTTTCACCCATTGCAACACAGTCTCGCTGGCGCTGGGGACCACTGGGTGAAAAAGAAAGAATGCAAGTTCTCACTCCTGATGTTGTCTGTGGAGAAAGGACAAAGTGCCTTGGAGCATCTTGCCCTTATTTTGAATGTATGCCCAAAATTGAAGTAAAAGATGTCTTCAACGCCATTGTAGAGATTTTTTAGGGAACCCTTCACTTTTCTTTTCAAATTTTTTCGATTAGAACTTGTTTTTCGCAATAATGAGGCAGGTTTCTACTTATGATTAATTTAATGAATGAAGATCGCTTTAAGAGTCTCGTGAGCTCTTTTTCATCTCTCGATCCGGTTCTTGTCTTGGGTGATGTGGGCATTGATAAATACACTTTTGGTGAAGTCAATCGAATCTCGCCCGAAGCGCCAGTTCCCATCCTTGAAGTAACTTCTGAATGGCCTAAATTAGGTCTGGCGGCCAATGTCTCTGATAATTTGGGAAAGTTGGGCGTTTCTTCAACTCTTCTTTCTGTTATTGGCGATGATAACTATGGTGATATGCTGGAGAACTTATTAGAAGAAAATAATCTTTCCACCTGGGGACTTGTTCGCTCCAATGAACGCAAAACAACATTTAAAGAGAGAATTGTCACTCACGCGCAGCAGATTTGCCGCATTGATTATGAGAGCAAAGAAGAGGTAAGCAGTACAGATATTGACAAAGTTCTTTTGCGTGCCTCTGACTTTTTAACAGATCACTCCTCTTTGATTATTGAAGATTATGGAAAAGGTCTTTTATCTCATGATCTTTGTTCTAAAGTTATTTCCCTTTATCGTGAGAAGGGAAAGTTTGTGGCCATTGATCCTTCTCGTAATGCAAATGCCTTGACCTATAAGGGAGCCAATCTTTTAAAGCCCAATCGTCTTGAAGCAGAGCATTTAGTAAAAGACCTTGGTTATAGAGAAAAGAAAATTTCAAAAATCATCGAGATTTTATTAGATAAGTTAGATCTTGATATGGTGGTGGTGACTCTAGGAGCAGAAGGCATGGCCTATATGGATCGTCAAAATAGGGATTCATTAGTTACAGTCATCCCCACTCTTGCGGCAGAAGTCTTTGATGTCTCGGGTGCTGGAGATACGGCCATTAGTGTTTTAACAAGCTCTCTCCTTGCTGGTGCCAACTTAGCGGAAGCATGTTTTATTGCTAACTGTGCATCAGGTGTCGTCGTTGGAAAAAGAGGGACGGCCTGTGTGGA
This sequence comes from uncultured Oligoflexia bacterium, assembly GCA_937898585.1. Lineage (GTDB taxonomy): Bacteria > Bdellovibrionota > Bacteriovoracia > Bacteriovoracales > Bacteriovoracaceae > CALDHR01. The sequence continues at coordinate 39,328 of CALDHR010000269.1, read as the reverse complement.
ACAAAGTGAACTTTTTTCTTTTTATAAAAAAGTGGCCAATTTACAACAGGATCTTAGTGTATGAATGTAGCGCATCTAATTGATGAATTTAAAGAGTTATTAGAGAAAGAAAATAAGCAGGCCAATTTATTTCAATTAAAATCACAGTTTCTTGGAAAAAAAGGAAAGCTTTCCACCTTTTCAGATCAATTAAAAAGTGCTGCTCCAGAAGAAAGAAAAGAGCTAGGGAAAAGCATCAATGAGTTGAAAGGAAAACTGGAAAATCTTTTTAATGAGCGACTAGAAAAGTTAGTAGAAGAAGAAATTCTCCAGCAATTACAAAAAAAGAAGATTGATTATAGTTATCGAAAAAAAAATAAAATACCAGATAGCGAAATGCCTGGCACTCATGTTGTCAGTGAAGTTCAGAGAGAAATAGAATCTATCTTTAGTCGTATGGGCTTTATGATTCTCGATGGACCTCACGTGGAAGATGAGTTTCATAACTTTGAGGCCCTCAATATTCCTGCCAATCATCCGGCCCGCGATATGCAAGATACTTTTTGGTTTGGTGATAAAAAACACCTTTTGCGGACGCACACCAGCACTGTCCAGGTTCGTGGAATGAAAATGCAGGAACCTCCTTTTCGTTTTGTAGGCCCTGGAAAAGTTTTTCGCTGTGAGAGAACAGATGCTTCTCATGAAATGGTCTTTCACCAATTAGAAGGGATGATGGTAGACAAAGATCTCTCTGTGGCGAACCTTATTTATTTTATGAAAGTTCTCTTGAAAGAAATTTTTCAAAGAGAGGTAGAAGTACGCTTGCGCCCAGGATATTTTCCCTTTGTTGAACCTGGCTTTGAATTAGATATGAAGTGTCTTCTTTGCTCGGGAACTGGTTGTAGTTTTTGTAAACAGGTAGGCTGGGTGGAAGTTCTTCCTTGCGGGATGGTTCATCCTGAAGTGTTAAGGCAGGGTGGAATTGATCCTGAAATATACAAGGGATTGGCCTTTGGGCTTGGACTCGATCGCCTTGTTATGCTTCGCTATGGAATTAACGATGTTCGCCTCATTCACTCAGGTGATTTGAGATTCTTGCGTCAGTTTGGTCAGTAAAGTAACTAGGTGAGTAAAAAGAGGTCCTTTCATGTTTATTTCAGTTAATTGGATTAAAGAATTTTTAAATAAAGATATGCCGAATATCTCTTCACGAGAGCTTATGAGTAAGTTAACTCTGGCCACTTGCGAAGTAGAAGAGATGATAGAAACAGGGAAAATCTTAGAAGAAGTGACGGTTGTTGAAATTTCTTCTATTAAAAAGCACCCTGATTCAGATCGTTTAAATTTAGTGACTTTTAAACTAGATGAAAGTGGCGAGAAGACAAAAGAAGTTGTTTGTGGTGCTCCTAACGTGAAGGTTGGATTAAAGGTTCCTTATGCAAAGATAGGAACAACTTTCTCTAGTGGATTAACTCTTACGCCCAAAAAAATAAGAGGAATTGTTTCAGAAGGAATGCTTTGTTCCTCGCAAGAGTTAGACCTTCCCGATACAGATTATGATGGTCTTTTAGAACTTCCTAAAGATGCACCTACGGGATCAACCCTAGCAAAATTTTTTAATATTACGACAGACCTTCTCTTTGAATAGATAATAAGTCTCTCACCCATCGAAGCGATCTTTGGGGGCATTACGGCCTGGCAAGAGAGTTTTCCGTTTTTCTCAATACTCCGCTAAAGAATCCCTTTGATCTTGCTTTTGAAAAAAAGATAGAACATTTTCTAGACTCAGGAAGTATTAATCCTTCTCCAATCAAAGTTAGCGTTGATTTTTCACCCGATAGTGCTTGCCGAGGCTACATGGGAGTTGTGCTGAAAAATATTGATCTCTCTAGTGTTAAAACTCCCTCTTATATTGTCGATCGACTTGAAAAAATGAAGATGCGCTCTCTTAATCCTCTAGTGGATATTTCTAATTATGTCATGCTGGAGATGGGATTTCCTAACCACATTATGGATTTAGATGACATTGCAGGAAGCGAGCTTTCTATTTATCCCCTCAGTGAAGAAGTAAATTTCACGACTCTTGATGAGGCAAAAAGAATTCTCGTGGTAGGAGATACTGTTATAGCAGATAAAAACGGACCTACTGTTCTTGCTGGAATTATGGGGGGATCACGAAGCGCGGTGAGTGAGAAGACAAAAAATATTTTTATCGAAGTGGCCAACTGGGTTCCCGAGAAGGTGAGAAAAACTTCTACACGTTTAGGGCTAAGAACCGATTCTTCTATGCGTTATGAAAAGAATCTCGACTCTCATCAAATGAAAAAAGTGCTTTATCGGTTAATTGATTTAATTGTTAAAGTTTTTCCCTCTGTTTTACCAGAGGGAAATATTATTTCTTTTTTTAAAGAAGGCGAATTAGAAGAAAAAAACTCCGTTATTAAAACATCTCAAAAAAGAATTGAGCAGTTTTTAGGATGTAAGGTTTCTCCTTCTGAAATAGAGAGAATTTTTACAGGTCTTTCTTTTGAGATGAGTAAAAATATTGAAGCAGGAGATACAGAATATGAAGTCAGAGTTCCTTCTTTTCGCTCCCTCAAGGATGTCACTATTGAAGCAGATTTGATGGAAGAAATTGGCCGAATGGTGGGGTTTGATTCAATAACGCCTGTGGCCCCTAAGATGGAAGTGGCCCCCATTAAGTTAACAAAAAGCTATCGTTTAAAAACATTTTTACAAGATTTTTGGAGTGCTGCGGGGGGCTCGCAAGAAATTTATAGTTATCCTCTTGTGGGGGAAGAGTTGTTGGATAAGTGTCAACTTCTTGATCATTCTTTAGCGATTAGTTCAAATTTGACTTTGGTGAATGCTCTTTCTGTCCATGCCGACAGAATGAGATCGAGTTTGATTCCTAATTTTCTTGACGCCGCTATTTTAAATGAAAAAAATTATTCTTCTTTTCGCTTTTTTGAAATAGGGCGACGTTATATTAATGGTGAGAAAAATAATTTTTGCCAAGAAGAGAATCAGTTAATGGTTCTTTTTGATGAAGAAAAAAGTAATCCCTTTGTTCGCCTCTTGGAGTTAACAGAAGATTGTCTTACAAAAATGATGGTTCCCTATCAATTAGAAAGCAATTTAAAATTCATGCCGCGATGGCTTGAGTCTAGTTGGAGTGGGATTCATCCTTTTGAATCAATGCTTGTAAAATGCAGAGGAAAAACCATTGGTGTTATTTCTTCACTTGGACCAAAGCTTAAGAAAAAACTCAAGCTCAAAGGACAAATTTCTTTTCTCGTCTTGGATTTGGCCATTTTAGAAGAGGCCTCTTTTCAAGATAAAAGAAAGTTTACCCCCTTGTTAAAATTTCCAGGATCGACTTTTGATTGCACTGTTCAGGTAAGTAAAGATGTAATGGTGGAAGAGATCTTGCAGGTCTTTAAGTCCATGAAGATGAAAGAATTTCAAGGTTGCCGTGTTGTAGATGTCTATGAATTTGCAGAAAGCAATGAAAAGGCCGTTACTCTTCGCTCTGAATTTTTTGATCCAGATAAAACTCTTTCTCCTGAGCTTATCCTTGAGGGGCAAAATAGAGTCGTGAGCATTCTTAGTGAGAAGGGTTACCATTTGAAAGGAACTCAATAAATTCATCAATGGCCGCTTGAATTTGGGTGGCCGTCATTTTATTTTCTTCTTCATGCATCATCTGTTGATATTCTTTAAGAGTACTTTCAATAATATTTTTCCAGTCATTGCTACTAAGAGGCAACTCTTTTTTCATAATATCTTTTACGAGAGATCTTGGGTGTGGCCCATAGCGGTGAGAGCACCCTTTTCCGGCCATGACAATTTCTTTAGCGGCCTCTTTTTTGAGAGGATCTTTTTCATCTGAAATAAGACGACAATAGGTTTCATCAGGGTCTTGAGAGGAGACTCCTAAATGAGGACACGGTGAGAATGGTTTAGCACCCAAGAAAAGTCCCAAGGGGCATGGAGTCCGCCGACAACACCAACCACACTGATTGCAAGGAGTGGAAGAAAAATCATAGTTCATCTTAAATTGTATTCCTTTAAATAATTTAAATAATAAGAGAGAATAAATGGATACAATATCTTTAGAGAAAAGGAAAACAATGGTTATGATGAGTGAGACATTGAAGAATTTCTTGATGGACAGAGAGAATTTTGATCTTAAGAGTTTAGATACAGAAAAACTTCATCCTCGCTATAGAGAAAAGACAATAGAAGAGTTGTCGTCAACTTCTTTTCTGCTCTCATCTATGAAGAGCATTGACTCTGATTGTATTGAAGAGATCAGTAAACTTATTTTAGATACAGACTTAATTTATCAACTTAAACGACACTTAGAAGAAACTTTCCTTCGTGGGGGAAGAGTATTTCTTTGTGGATATGGATCTTCTGGACGCATGGGGCTTTTACTGGAATTTTTATGGCGGAATATTATGGCCAAAGGCGAGGCCAGTGAAGAGCTTCTTGTCAGTTTTATGGGAGGTCTCGATCAAGGGGCCTTTAGTGTTTTTTCTAACTTAGAGGATAGTGAGGAAGAAGGAGCAAAGGATTTAAAAGAAAAAGGATTTAGAAAGGGAGACTTAGTGATTGGTCTTTCAGAGGGAGGAGAGACAAATTATGTGATAGGTGCTCTCAAAGAAGCAGTTAAAGAGTCATATGAAGAAGATTATCACTGTCATCACTTTTTCCTTTTTTGCAACAAAGAGAGTGTTCTTTATACAACGGCCCCTCGCCTCAAAGAAATTTTGACAATGGATAGAGTGGTGCGCATTCCTCTTTTTGTTGGCCCCATGAGTATAATGGGCTCAACGAGGCTTCAGGCCTCAACAGCTCTTCTCACTTATCTTGTATTTGTTTTTCGTCATCTCTATCTCTCTGAAGAAGAGTTTAGTCTTTTTATTAAAAATGAGATTAATAAACTAAAGGAAGGAATAAATATTCTAGGTAAAAATCTTGGCCCCTTAGTTGAATGTCTTATTCAAAAAGCAAAAAGTCATAAAGGTCTTGTTTTTAATTTGACAGGATCTTCAGAAGATTTACAAGTAATGACAATTCTCGATGTCTTTGAACAGGTCGCCACCTTTCATCTTTCACCTCCTTTCAATAAAAACATTCCTATAAAACGTCCTTTCAATGTTTCTTTGAGTTTAAAAGGAGAGAAAAGCTTAGGGAAAAAGCTTGAATCTTTAATGAAGAGAAAAGCATCATTTCCATCGAAAGATTATGAGGAAAAATTTTATTCTTATGAGATGAGTCATCAAAGTTATGCGGAAAACTTTGTCTCTTTTCTTTTTCTCGAAAAAGGAAATATTGAAGTCTCTGTTGGAAAAGATCGTTTTGAGTTTCATCTTCCCACCCAAACGAATCCATCAACGAAGCAAATATTCTTAAAAATTTTCTTTAATACTATCTTTAGTGCTGTTTGGGCCAATGTGACGTGCATGGCCGGAAATTTCACCACTTCAATAAGGCCATTAAATTTTAAGTTAACAGATCGAATCATTAGAATTGTTCGAATGATGAGGCCAAAACTCAAGCTAACAGATGAAGAAATGGCCAAAAGAATTTTTTCTTTTTATGAAGAAAAATATTTAAAAGAAAAAGATCTCTTTGAAAAAGAAAACTTTGTCGATTCTTTTTTGAAAAATTCTACATTCTCTTGACGGCAGGAATTCCTAAAATATTTAGAGCATGGGCCAAAACCTCTTTAAAAGAAAAGACGAGATGCGCGCGGGCCTCCTTCAAATCTTCACTCTCGGCCTTCATAAGAGGGCATTCCATATAAAAATGATTAAAAACTTTGCAGAGATCATATAGATAATTACAAAGAGCACTTGGTCGCGATTGAGTGGCAGCAGTAAAAATAATTTCGTTGAGTTCACTCATTTTAAGAAGGAGCTCTTTTTCAGCAGGATGAATGAGGAGTTTGTTTTGCACTTCTCTTGTTTCTTTGTGCCCAATTTTTTGTAGCATAGAACAAACTCGTGCGTGAGTATATTGAAGATAGGGGCCAGATTCTCCATCTAGCTTGAGCCACTCTTTCATATCAAAGACAATTTTCTTTTGAGGGTCAATTCTCAGCATCCCAAAGAAAATGGCCCCAAGAGCGATGTCGTGGGCCGTTTGCTTGACTTCTTCTTGACTCCATTCATCTTTATATCTTATAAGATAATTTTCTTTTATGTGATTCATCATTTCATCAATAAGTTTATTGATAGGAATAATATTTCCTTTACGAGAACTCATGGGCCCTTCGGGTAATTCCACAAAATCATAAGCAAGGTGAAAGCATTTTTTTCCTTGAGGATGGCCAAGTTTTTCTAGGACTTTAAAGACCTGTGAGAAGTGAAGGGACTGACGAACATCCACGACATAAATACTTTTTTCGATATTGAGTTGTTTAAATTTGTGAATGGCCAACTCCACGTCTTTAGTGGAATAAAGTCCATTGCCATCGCTCTTTAAGAGAAGACAAAAGCCGAGTTTATCTTCACTCAAATCCATTCCAATAGCACCTTCAGAGAGAGTGAGCTTTCCTTCTTGATAGAGCTTTTTTATACGGGCCACAGAGGGAACATCCATTTCTGATTCAAAATACCAATAATCAAAATTGACATGAGACCAAGAGTAGAGATTCTCCATTAATTGAATTGACCACTGCCTTGTCTCTCTCCAAAGATCAAAGTATTCACCGCTTCCCTTCGCTATCTCTTGCAAAATAAAAGTAAGTTCTTGTCGATTTTTTTCTTCTTTTTCACCGCCGCGCTCTTCTTCTAAAAGCTGATGGGCCTTTGTATATAATTCTCCTAAGATCTCTCCTCTATTGGCCTTTTTGCTCAATTCTTCCATGCTAACAGAGGCCTTATTTTTAAGATACCAGAGGCACTTGGCCACATGGGTTCCAACGTCACCCGGATAAGTGACACTATGAACTTCATGACCAATCTTTTTTAAGAGTTTTGCGAGGGATTGTCCTAGCGCGAGATTACGCATATGGCCTACATGAATTTCTTTATGGGTGTTGGGTTGAGAGAATTCCACCATGGTATTTTCAAGAGGAAGATGGAAGGATTTTTTGAAGAAAACGCCGCTGGTTATCTCTTCAATAATTAAGCAGGCCAGGCGATCTTCTTTGAGCCTAAAATTTAAATAAGGGCCATCATTTCTTACAGAGGAGATGAGGTTATTGGATTTTCTTCAACCAAAGGGCGTAGTTCTTGAGCTATTTGTGCCGGTGACTTTTTAAGAGTTTTGCTAAGCTGAAAGCAAGGAAAGGCAAAGTCACCCATTTCACTTTTTGGTGGTGCGGTAAAGAGAAGGAAAATATTCTCCTGAGTTAATACTTCTTCTGAAGTAAAGGATAAAATAATTTTATAGAGATAGAGAGATAGTTCACATTTTAGGGGATGATATTGACCAAAAGGGGTAGTCATAATGAGTTTTCCTTGCTTAAGCATAATTCTTATCGTTACAAGCACTTTCTCTTTTACTATTAGAGCGAAGGAGGAAGTAAATCAAGAGCGTCTTTCTTCAAAGTATAGAGAAGGGGCGCATCTTGTCTATGACTGTCAAGATTTACACTATGTGTGTGCGTCAGACGAAAATAGTAAGAAGTGTGCTTTTTTATTAAAAGAGTCGCTCGTGCGGCGCCAATCACTTCCCGATTGTATGCCAATTGAAGATTTTTCATCTTTTAAGGAATGTAGCGCAAAACAGCAATATCTTATTGATCATCCTATTAAAGGAGGTGTGTGCCGGCATTTTTATCAATTAGAGTTGGAAAAAATTTATTTTGAAAATTGAAAAAGTTTTCTCATGCCAATTTCTGCAACGGCCGCAATAAAAAACTCCATCATAGGCGAAGAAATAAATGTTTTTTCCCCTTTCCAATAAGCACGAACGGTATAACGGCATCGGCCATGGATTTCTTCGAGAGAGACGGTTCCTTTTAGATCTTTAAAAATACCCGTAGGAAAATGAAAAGGGTAGGTCATATTTTCAGAGGTTTGAGTAAGGCGAGGAAAGGTGAAATCTAAAGTAAAAGAAGCGGGTATAAGGGGAGACTCAAACAACAGATGCCAGTTTTTACTCTCAGAAGAATAGAAGGATTCTTTGATGTAGTCTACAAAGAGAGGGTAAGATTCATATTGAGAAATACGGGCACTGCTGAAGAGGCAGCTTTTAGGATGGAGTCCCGTTGTATAAATAGTAAGCTCTTGTTTTTTTTCTTCTTTATAATCACTAGCTTTTACATCTGTTATTATTTTATTTTGTTGTAGTAGTTGACTTAATGCTTTTTTATGAAAAGTCTCATGATCATTTTCATAGGCAAAGATGTTGTTTATAAAAAGAATGAAGAATAGGATTGTTTTTATCATCATATTTTTTTGTCGGAGGAAAAAATAATTTCAAAAGCAATTTTTTCAAGTTAGAATTAAGATAAATTATTTCGGATTTTACTATTTTACAAGGATGTGTTTAATGAAAAATGTCAAGAATTATTTCGTCGTCATATTGAGTTCTTTTTTACTCTCAGTTTCCCTTTATGCCAAACGTTTTCAAAATGAGTATACAGAGTTTGAGCTTCCTCCAGGGTGGGAGTGTGCATTGGAAGGATCTGAGTGGGTTTGCCAAAGTGAAAATGAGAGTCGGCGTAAAGAGGCCATTATTATTTTAGTTGCCAAAATGAGAGGGCCGCAAGATTCGCTCGATGAATATCTTGCTTATTTGAAAAACAGTAAGACCTATCAACTACCTGGTGGTAAATCTCAAGTCTCTGAGCCCAAATATGCTAAGCAAGTTGTTATTAACGAGTCGCCTTGGGTAGATTCACTTCATCTAGCAAGTGAGGTTCCTGGTTTTTACACACGATATCTTGCAACAGTGAAAGAAGATCTGGGTGTGGCCGTGACTTTCTCCGTTTCAAAAGAGCACTATACTTCTTACCAAGAAGTCTTTGATAAAGTCATTGAGACCATGAGAGTGTTTCGCAAGAAGGCCGTTCAGCTTGCCGATTTTAAGTTGAAAGGAAAAACGGATGATATTTTTGATAATTCCATGGTTCCAGGAGTCGATGGCATGAGCGGAGGTGCTGCTAATGTCCAGACAAAAGGAAGATCTTCTGGCGGTGGATCTGATAATCTTCTCATCATTGGTCTTGTTGCTGCTTTAGCGGTGGTGGGGTTTATTGTGATGAAAAAACGTGGAAAAAAATAAATTAGAGTTTAGAGAATCGAGCACCAGATCCTGAGGCGATAGGAGATGGTGCTTTCTCTCAATAAAAATTTCTTTGAATTCACCATGAAGTGATTTATAGAATCTCTCCATGAATTATAAAAAAATTGGAATTATTTTTGCCATGAAAGAAGAGGCCAGACCTCTTCTTGATCTTCTTCATTTAAAGAGAATTGAATCTCCAGGGCCTTACGAGATTTACAGGGGTCTTTTGAAAGATAAAGAAATCATTATCGGCCTCAATGGAAAATGTACTAAAAATAATGTCGATAGAATTGGAACAGTCCCCGCGGCCCTCAATGCTCAGCATCTCATTTCTTCTTTTCCACTAGATTTAATTATTAATGCTGGAACAGCAGGTGGGTTTAAAAAGAAAAGTCGCATTGGCGATGTTTATCTCTCGACGGAAGTAATTTATTTTCATGATCGCCGCATCTCTCTTCCTGGATTTCAAGAATTTGCGAAAGGTGGATCTCCCTCTATTAATACAGAGAAGATGGCCCAAGATTTAAATTTAAAAAGAGGACAAATCACATCAGGCGACTCTTTTGATAATAATGAAGAAGATTTAAGGGTAATGCAGGATCTTCAAACTGATGCAAAAGAGATGGAGGCGGCCAGCATTGCTTATGTTTGTGAGCAAAACAAAGTTCCTTTTTTAGCGGTAAAATCTATTACTGATTTTATTGATTCAAATGATTGTAGCAAAGAAGAATTTCTGAGAAATCTTTCACATGCAAGCAAGAGGCTACAAGATTCACTTCTTAAGATATTAGAATCTTTTTAAGGTAACAAGTAAGTAAAACAATGCGTGTGCCATTAATACGTCCTTCAATTTGTTCAGAATTATCTGTTAGGGAAATTTTTTTAACAGTTGTTCCTCGCTTGGCAGTAAAGTTGGCCCCTTTGACAACGAGATCTTTAATTAATGTAACGGTGTCGCCATCATGTAAAATGGTGCCATTGCTATCTTTTGTAAGAGATTTTGAATCTTTACTTTTAAAAGAGACGGCCTTTGCTTTGTTTATAAGATGTTCTTCAAGATAAAGCTGATCCAAGAGTTCTTTGGCCCAACTTTGATGCTGAAGATGAGAGAGAAGGCGAAAAATGAGAATCTTAACACTGTCGTGCTCACTCCACATACTTTGTTCGAGGCAATTCCAGTGAGCATTATCTTCAATATTGTTATGATTAAGAGCACCGCGACAGGTATTACAGAGGAGAGTGCTGTTTTCTGTATTTTCTTTTTCTTCAGGCATGACATTAAATAAATCTAATTCGTCGGGAGAAAAACAAAGTTCACACTTTAATTGAGATCTCTTTTGTACTTGTTCTAAGATAGTCATGATTAATTCTTTTTACTCAATGGTGAGGACATAATAAGTTTTTTGTAAAGAAAGATGTGAGAAAAACTCAATACAATCTCGTGCCATAGAGTATGTCATTACTTCATCTCCCCTGGAAGCAGAAAAAGAAAAATGTTCTTCGCCAAACTCAGCATTGATTTCTAATTGAATGTGACAAAAGAAATTATTGATATAAAAATCAGCTTGATGATTTAAATCACCCTTATAGATAATTTCATAATCTTTAAGCTGTGTTGTATGTGTGATACAGCGAAAAGAATTGCCTTCTTGATAGAGATTGTGTAGGCATGTATCTTCGTCTATTTTTGAAAAAATCCTTTGCTCTAGAGAGGCATTTCCTAAAATGAGGGAGCTGCGCGCCTGAGCTAAGGGAGAGAATAAAAAGAACAAGAAGAAAAATTTCATTTTTTGACTCTTGAAGTTGTTTGGTTTGAAAAGAATTATCATATAAATAGGAAAAAATAATGATTATTGTGAGAGATTTAAGTCTTCAATTTGGAGGGCGAACTCTTTTTAAAGATGTTCAAGTGAAATTCATGAAGGGTAACTGCTATGGCGTTATTGGTGCTAATGGAGCAGGTAAATCTACTTTTGTGAAAATCCTCAGTGGAGATTTAAGTCCTTCTTCTGGCAATGTGGAAATCACTCCTGGTGAACGTGTGGCCGTTTTGCGCCAAGATCACTATGCTCATGAAGATATAGACGTTCTCAAAACAGTTCTACTTGGTCACAAAGAGCTCGTAAGTATCATGGAAGAAAAAGAGAGACTCTACGCTGTAGAAAATATGAGTAATGAAGAAGGGGAGAAGCTTGCCGAACTTGAATCACGCTTTTTAGAACTCAATGGTTGGGAGGCCGAGGCCGAAGCAGGAATTCTGCTTTCTGGTCTTGGGCTAGAGACATCTCTTCAAGATAAAAAAATGAAAGAGCTCACTGGTGGGGAAAAAGTTAAAGTTCTTTTGGCCCAGGCCCTTTTTGGAAAACCCGAAATTTTACTTCTCGATGAGCCTACCAACGACTTAGATCTTAAGGCCATTAATTGGCTTGAGAATTTTATTATGGATCAAGAAGACTCTGTCGTTATAGTGGTCTCCCATGATCGCCATTTTCTCAATAAAGTCTGTACTCATATTTGTGATATTGATTACCAGCAAATTAAAATTCATACAGGAAATTATGATTTTTGGTATAAATCTAGTCAGCTTGCTCAGCGAATGATGTCAGATCAAAATAAAAAGAAAGAAGAGAGGATTAAAGAGCTTAAAGACTTTATCTCTCGCTTTTCGGCCAATGCTTCTAAATCAAAGCAGGCCACTTCTCGCAGAAAGCTACTAGAAAAAATATCTCTCGACGATATTGGTCCCTCTATGCGGAAATACCCTTATGTGAATTTTAAACCAGAGCGTGAGGCCGGAGATCAACTGGTTCGTGTCGAGAATTTGTCCTATTCTGTAGAAGGCGAGAGTCTTTTTAAAAAATTGAGTTTTACGATTGAGAAGGGACAAAAAGTTCTTTTTATTTCCAGCTCAGAGCTTGCCGTGACGGCCATTTTAAAGATTTTGGCCGGTGAGATTGAACCAGATGAAGGAAAAATTGAATGGGGCGTGACAACGTCAAGAACATATATTCCTTCCGACAATACAGAATACTTTTCTAATGAGGAACTCAACCTTGTTGATTGGCTGAGACAATATTCTAAAGATCAGACAGAGAGTTTTGTAAGAGGTTTTTTGGGCCGAATGCTTTTTTCAGGAGAAGAGCCTTTTAAAAAGTGTAATGTCTTGTCAGGAGGAGAGAAAGTTCGCTGTATGCTGGCAAAAAGTATGTTGTCGGCGGCCAATGTTCTTATCTTAGATAATCCCACCAATCATTTAGACCTTGAAAGTATTACATCTCTTAATGAGGGGTTAGTGGAATTTAAGGGAACGCTTCTTTTTACTTCTCATGATCATGAGTTTGTTCAAACAATTGCCAATAGGATTATTTCTCTTAACGGCGATGAGTATATAGATAAAGAATGCAGCTATGATGAATTTATGGGGATTGAATAACTTTTACTTTCTCTTTTCTTCATGAAATTATAAGTTCATGAATAATAAATTAGAAATCTATTCCAATGGCGTTCGTTTCGAAAATCCTTTTCTTGTAGGTTCAGGCCCTCCTTCCACTAATGGGAAAATTGTGGCCCGTTCTTTTGAAGCTGGGTGGGGCGGATCAGTTCTAAAAACTTTTTCCCTTGATCATACAAAAATTAAAAACATAGCGCCTCGCTACGCGAAACTCAACGAAGATGGCAAATGCATCGGTTTTACGAATAATGAATTGATCTCTGATATTCCCTGTGATGATTGGCTGCAGTTTATTCGCGATTTGAAAAAAAACTATCCGCAAAAAGTAGTGGTGGCCTCTATAATGGAGAGTCCTGTTAAAGAGCGTTGGCAAGAGTTAACGGACAAAGTGGTAAAGGCAGGGGCCGATATTATTGAGCTCAATTTTTCTTGTCCTCACGGAATGCCCGAAATGAAAATGGGAGGGGCCATGGGTCAGTGCCCTGAAATAGTTGAAGAAGTTACTCGCTGGGTGAAGGATGCCGCAGGGAATGTTCCTGTATGGGCGAAAATGACTCCTAATATTACAGATATTTGCGTTCCCGCTCAGTCGGCACTGACGGGTGGGGCCGATGGAATTGTGGCCATTAATACGATTCTCTCTCTTTCTAATATAGATATGAAGACTTTTAGACCCAATCCTAATGTAAAAGGACTTTCGGCCTTTGGCGGTTATTCCTATAAAGCTGTCCGTCCTATTGCTCTTCGAATGGTGGGAGAGTTGTCTATGAGCTTTAAAGATTGCCCCATAAGTGGGGTAGGAGGAATTGTGGATGGTCATTCGGCAGCAGAATTTATGTGTATGGGGGCCACAACTTTACAGGTTTGTACCAGTATCATGTTGGATGGTTTTAAGATTATTGAGAAACTGAAAAGAGAATTAATTGAGATTCTTGATTCTCATGAAATGAGTAACTTATTGGAATTAAAGGGAAAATCTTTACCTTTTTTTGGAACCATGAGTGAAATGGCCCAAAGGCTTGAGGCCTCCAAGATGGCAGCTTCCGCTCATACTAAAAATTTTGAGGGGGATAATATTGTGGAAGTCTCAAAAAATCTTTCCCTGTAAAATTATTTTTTTTATTTTTGTTGCAATGAAAAAATTAAAGTGCTATATAGGGGTCTGTACTAATTTTAGCAACTGTTCCGAGATTTTTCCCAGGTTTTCTGTCGAACTTCTCTTGAGAGCGTGTAGTGCTGAAACTTCAAAAAAAGAGAGGAGAAATCCAAATGGGTAAGAAATTGTATGTAGGGAACCTTCCCTTTTCCGCCACAGAAGAGCAACTTGTTGACACATTTTCACAATGTGGAACAGTTGATTCTGCTAAGTTAATCACTGATAGAGATACAGGACGAAGCAAAGGCTTTGGTTTTGTTGAAATGTCATCTGATGACGAAGCTCAACGCGCCATCGAGAAATTTGATGGACAAGACCTTGACGGTCGCGCGATGAAAGTGAACGAAGCAAAGCCAATGGAATCTAAAAGTCGTGGCAGCTTCGGCGGCGGCGGTGGTTACGGCGGTGGACGCGGTAATCGCTACTAATTAATTAACGATTTAGTTTTTTAGTTTGCTAGAAAAGGCAGGATTTATTCCTGCCTTTTTTTTACCTACTTTTATATAAATAGTTGCTATTTAGAATTGAAAACGATAATTCTTCATTTATGCAATTACCTCTACCATACCCCCTCAAAAAAATTCTTCTCGAAACAACCCGTCTGGTTAACACTCATTTATGGGCCAAAATCATCTTCTTTCTCATTTTAGGGTTAGGAGTAGGGTTTCTTATTGGACCGCAGGCGAATCTTGTTTCAGTAGAGCACTCTCGCATCATTTCTTCTTGGCTTGTTCTTCCAGGAAAAATTTTTCTGGTCCTCATGCAGATGATTATCCTCCCTTTGGTTATGTCCTCTGTTATCTTAGGAATTTTGAGTGCAGGATCGCTAGATCTTTTAAAAAAGATATCCATGAGGCTTATCCCCTATTTTATCATCACGACAGTGGTCTCCACCCTTATCGGCTTTTCTGTTAGTGAGCTTATGAGACCAGGGGATAAAATTAGCAAAGAAGCGTTGCCTGGAGTTGAAGGGAATAAAGAAATCCAAGCAGAGGTCGTGGAAGATGAACCTATTCCTCAAATGATTACTTCCTATCTTCCTAAAAATCCTCTCAGCGCGATGGTGGAAGGGCATCTTTTTCAAGTGGTGATTTTTGCTATTATTATAGGAATTGCTCTGCTCAGCATGTCTGCGGAAGATTCATCTCCCATGGTGAACCTGATTACCTCTATCCAAGTTTTATCAATGACGATTGTTGGCCGAACAATGAGCTTAGCACCCATAGCTGTCTTTGGTTTGATGAGTGATCTCTTGGCCAAAGTTGGTTTTGATGCCCTTCTTGGTATTGGAACTTATGTAATGAGTGTTTTGATGGCCTTATTAGGAGTGCTCTGTTTTTATATGCTTATTATTTTTTTAGGTGCCAAAAGAAATCCTTTTTCTTTTTTGAAGGCCATTAAAGATGTTCAGCTTTTGGCCTTTTCAACATCTAGTTCTGCTGCTGTAATGCCTCTAACTCTTGAGACGGCAGAAAAAAAGTTAGGGATTTCTCCTAGCATCTCTCGTTTTGTTATCCCTATTGGAACAACTATTAATATGGATGGTACTGCAACTTATCAAGGGGTTGCGGCCTGCTTTATTGCTCAGGCCTACGGGCTCGATCTTTCCATGAGTCAAATTATGATGATTGTTGTTTCTGCCACATTTGCTTCTATTGGAGCACCTGGAACACCGGGAGTGGGAATGATTATTTTGGGAAGTATCCTAAAAAGTGTAGGAGTCCCTGTTGAGGGAATCCTACTCTTGATGGGGGTGGACAGGATTTTAGATATGTTTCGCACTGTGATCAATGTCACAGGAGACTTAACGGCCTCTCTCTTTTTTAATCGCTGGATTTAGGCCTTTGATTAAAAATTAAGTGGTGTTAACTTTTTTGTCTCTCCATCGAGTGCAGAAATAAGAATCCATTGATTCTCAATAAGTTGTTTTACAAGAGGAGATTTTTCGATAACTCCCTTAATTTTTTCCTCAGGAGCTTCAATGATTACCTGAAGTCGTGAAGGATTATGCAAATACTTATCACCATCATGAATTGATTGCCATGAAAGGCCAATCTTAAGATCACTTCTGTTTCCTTCAAAGACACCAAATGTTCCTGCTACATTATGCAATTGCTTAGGGCCCATTCCATAAATAGAGTGGTTAACAGTGGAAGCATAATATTGCATGTTAATCCAGTGACCAACCACCATAGGTGCATTCATAATCAAGTTGAGGACATTGCTTTGCTCGTCATCTTCAACATTATAAGAGTGCAGAAAAGATCGTCCTCTTAAGTTTATTCCCTTTGTTACTTCTCTTCTTGCTGCAATAAAGTAGCAATTGTCCACAAGTCCCCACTCAGGTCTTGTTTCGGCCCAATTTTTGCTTTTTGTCACAGCATCTTGTCTTTCTGTTGGAGTGTAGCGTTTTCTTTTTTCTTCGCTGGCCTTTTTAGTGGCCAATTGAAAATCACTGTTTACTTTTTGAAAGATTCCTTTTTGTGAATCATTGAGTTTCTCAGTATCAAAAAAATGAACTTCATCCGTTGTAGTGCAGTGAAGACCACTGATAAAAGTTGTCTCACTTGGAATATGAATTCCCTTTTCTTTAATGAGTTTTCTAACTTCTGGAATATTGAGAATCTTAGAGACAACTTGAGCATTGGATTTTCCACTATGACCGCCACAGGCCCCACAATCAAGGGCACCCGCCAAAGGATTATTTTGTGTCGTTGACCCGTGGCCGATTAAAGCAACGATGGGGGCAAAGTTTTTTATTAATCCCATATTGGTTAAAATATTAAATCCTGCCTCCGCTAATTTTGAATGCATCTCTTGAGGGATGTTAATATTGTCGGCGATATTTTCAGAGTGGTCTGTTTTCTTCGTGAAGAAAAAACGTTGCAGGTAAGAAAGGAAATTCATAAGACCCATTGACTCAACATAGGCAAAAGAGGAGTTGGACGTTGATTTAAAATCAAACCAATCTTTTTTTGCCGTATATTCTTTTGACTTAGAAGAAGATTCTTTTTCTTTGAATGTAAATCCTGAAGAGAGAAGAACCGGGTATTGTTCAACAGCGGTATCTTTTCCTGAAGGAATTAAACTCATGGGAAGACCAAAAAAACCAGCAAATCCAATTGTCTCAACATGAGGATTAGTGTCCTCTAGGTTGCGTCTCATAAATTCAGATCTTACGTCGATACAGAATGCCGCCTGAAGCTCAATGTTGCGCTTTTCTCTTTTTTCTTTTTTACTATTTTCTAGGAGTTCTTCTTGAATTTTTCTTTGAAGAGAATACTCATAGGCATTCACCCACAATGATTCAAGGTGAAGTTCTTTTTTGTTGGAAGAAATGTTTGTTGCTTCTTTTTGAAAGGTTGAAATATCATAGTGGTGAGCAATAATATAATCATACATCATCCGAAGGGCAAAAAGCTCCATAAGTAAGCTATTCTTTTTACTATGCTTATTGTCTTCAAAAACTTTTGATTGAGCATAGGAATGAATTCCTAGGGGAGTATGAAATAATCTTTTTTAAATATTCATCAAGAAGGATTTTTTTCACCAAAAAGATAATTACTCATAAAAATAATAGCATCTTCGTGATTTAAGGGAATTTCTTTGATTAGTTTTTGCGCTTTTTTTAATCCCTTAAAATAAAGAGTTTTATCCACCTCTAAAACAGATTTCATTTCTTGAAAAAAAGAAGATGTTTCTTGCTTATTGAAAATATTAACGGATGCTTGTCCTTCATCAAAGTACAAAGTGAACCATTTACTTATTTCAGATTCAACTATTTTGCGCCAGTTGGTTTCTTCTTTTTTATCAATGAAATCAGCAATAGAAAGATGATGCTTGCCTTTTTCATTTTCAAAGTCACTATAGACTTCAGAAAGAGAGAGAAGTTCTTCTTTTTTTATAAGACTTTGAGAGAGAGATTTTTCAATGTCTTCTTGATGGATTTCTCCTTTTTTATATTTGCTATAATAAAAAGAGACAGGCATAAAGTTTGATTCACCATGAAAAAGAGTGTTCTCCCTTAAAGCATGATGGAATTTTTTGTCAATAAGCCCCCAGTAAGGATTGACGGCCACAGAGTTATGAAGGGACCAAGCTGGTGCTACTATCCCTGATATCTCTTGTATTTTTTTGATGATATTTTCTTTTCTTGTCATCGTTGTAAGAGCATTTTTTTCTATTGTTGGTTGATACATTGTTTATCCTTTTTTTAAATGAGTTTTTGAGTGATTCTGTTAAAGATAGTTCCTATGTAGAGACCATTGTAAAGATGAATGAAGGTATTTCTTCCTAAAGAGGATTTAATAATTCTCTCTTTAAATAACTGAACAAGAGTGAAAAGAGTGAAGAAAGCAATAAGCGTGTATTCGATGAAATTACTGCTTGTGGGGGCAGCAAGAACATCTTTGGTTATTTGGAAAATAAAAGCATAAGACAAGCTGTAGGATAGATAGATAAGAAAAGATTTCTTTAGAGAATTTACAATACTATTACGAGATGTCTTATAAGAAAAAATAATGTTTGATGAGAGAAAGATAAAGACGAGAAAGAGGGAAGATGGTTTATCAATAGAGAAGTAGTTGAGCACTTCGAGAGATGAGAAAAACAAGACGGCATTTATTGATAAAGCAAAAAGTGCATTGGAAAAAGAAAAGGATTTTATTTTTTCTTTTTGGTTAATAAAATTTCGTTGATTGTACTCAATGGCACTAGGTGATTTGAAAAAAGAATAAGATTTATAAAAACCGTGGGCCATAATATGAAGCATGGCAATAGTTGTCTGGCCTAGTCCAATTTGAATCATGAGAAAACCCATTTGAGCGATAGTAGAGTAAGCATAAAACCTTTTGACATCCACCTGAGTAAGCATGGCGGCAGAACCGATAAGAGCGCTAATAGATCCTATAATAATGAGAAATGTTAAAAGAGAAGGTGTCATTGAGAGAAGCTCAAAATTACTAATAAGGATGAAAGCACCAATGTTAATAATTCCTGCGTGCATAAAGGCCGAAACGGGAGTAGGTGCTTCCATTGTATCAGGGAGCCATGTGTTGAAAGGAAAAACGGCCGATTTTGTGAGTACCGCCAAAATAAGAAAAAGGTTTGTAAGAAAGATTTCATTTTTCAGACTATCTTGAAATAGAAGGGCCGTTTTGATGCCTTCTGAGAAATTTGTTGTCTGCAATGCTTTATAAAAGAAAAAAATAAAAGCGATAAAGAAGAAATCGCCTAAGCGTGAGATAAGCCATTTCTTGTTGGCCGCAAGCTTTGCGGCAGGCCGGTCTGGGTAATAGAGGAGAAGTTTATGGAGAGATAGACCAATGGTTGGCCATAGAATAACCATAAGGAGAATATTTTGGGTAAAGGTCATGAGAGTGACGCTTAAAAGACCAAATGAAAACCAGCGGAAAAAATATTTTTTCCTGGCGTCTCCTTTGAGGTAATCTTTAGCAAAAAGGGCAATTAAAAGGGAAAGAATAATAACGTAGCTTCCCATAAGAAAAGTGAGGTTGTTAAAATTAAATATGTTCATATTTTCTCCTATTTGTTAATGTTTGTGACATTCTTATCGTGTATTATTTAACATACTTTAGAATATACGAAAAAAAATACGTGAAATCAACAGCTTTTGTTTTTAAAAAGAAGATGAGGGTAACTAATTGAATTTAAAGAACTTTGATAAGAGTGAAGTGGGGTGGACATTTTTTACCAACCATATGCATGTCCTTTATTGCCTATCTAAACATCAGAATATGGTTTTAAGAGAGGTTGCTTTTAGGGTAGGAATCACGGAAAGGGCCGTTCAAAGAATTATTTCAGACTTGGAAGAAAGTGGGCACATTAGCATCCAAAAAGAGGGAAGGCAGAATAAGTATCTTATTCATGTGGATAAATTTCTCAAGCATCCCTTGGAATCTCATTGTCAGGTAGGAGATATTTTGAAATTGTTGGAGTAGAAAATTAAGTAGGGGGAAGTATTGGACTCATTAAAACTGTTAGCTCTAAGCACTGCTTTGTTTATTGTAGTAGGTTACTTTTTTTCACGTCTAACAAAGCGCAATGACATTGCTGATACTCTTTGGGGGATGGGTTTTTTGTGGCTGTCACTGGTGACATTAAATTTTTCACCTGATGCTATTTTTCACTTTAAATCGAAAATTGTGCTGGTGATGGTCTCTCTATGGGCCTTGCGTTTATCCCTTCATATTGGCCTAAGAACCATGAAAAAAAGTGAAGATATTCGTTATTTAAATTGGCGTAAAGGCTGGGGGAAAAGAGAGCCCTTTTTTTCTTTCTTCAAAGTCTTTGCTTTACAGGGGGTAATTCTCCTTTTGATTTCTTGGCCGCTTCACGTGGTTTTTCTTTCGCCTGTAAGCGAGGTTTGCTGGACTGATTTTCTAGGGGCCTCTCTCTTTATTTTTGGTTTTCTCTTTGAAACCGTTGCAGATGCTCAATTAACTGCCTTTAAAGCACAAAAAGAAAAGAAAAGTCTTATTTTACAAGAAGGTCTGTGGAGCTTATGCCGACACCCTAATTATTTTGGAGAGACGCTTATTTGGTGGGGGTTCTTTTTTCTTGCTGTAGGAAGTGCAGAAGGAAATTTGTTTTTTATACTAAGTCCTCTTCTCATTACTTTTTTGCTTATTAAAGTTTCAGGTATTGCCATGTTAGAGCCTCTTTTGGCAAAGAAAGGTGAAGAATTTGCTCGCTACGTAAAAAGAACACCGGCCTTTCTTCCTTTTAAAAAAGAAGATTTTTTTATTTTTGTAAAAACGGTGATTGTTTTAGTTGCTCTTGATTATTTGTGGCTTGGTCTCTTTATGAAAGATTTCTATGTTGAACAAACTCATCAAGTGGCCAGAATTAATGGAGGAGAGTTTGATGTTGTTTTGTGGGGAGCAGTGATGGTTTATTTCTTTATCCCCTTAAGCATTATTCTTTATGGAACACGTAAGGCCTCTTCAAGATGGGATGCTCTGTTTAGAGGAGGAGTTCTCGGTCTTACAATGTATGCTATTTATGAATTTACCAATATTGCTCTTGTGAAAAACTGGCCGCTTTCTATGGCCCTTGTTGATTTATGCTGGGGAAGTATTTTGTGTGGTCTGACTTCCTTCTTAACTTTTACAGAAAAAAAGCAATAATCGCGCTGGAAGTATTCCTTTGTCCGCTCTATAATCGCGCCTTTTGATATTCAAGAGGTAGATCATGACAGCAAATCAATCCGTATTGGCCACAAAGCACAGAACCCATACTTGTGGAGAGCTCAATAGTTCTTGTATAGGTGAACAAGTAACTTTAATGGGGCATATTCATGTTCTTCGCGATTTGGGCGGCCTTATTTTTATTGATTTGCGCGATCACTATGGACTGACTCAAATTCTCATTACCCCTGATTCACCACTTTATACAATGGCCTCTACGTTGAAAACAGAGTCTGTCATTAAGGTTGAAGGAACTGTTCAAAAACGAGGAGGCCCTTTTAATAAAAAGCTCTCAACAGGAGAAATTGAAGTTGTTGCGGAAAAAATTGAGATTGAATCAGTTTGCGAACTTCTTCCTTTTCCCATTGCTCACAATCCCAAAGAAGAAAGTGATGATACTCGTCTTCGCTACCGCTACCTCGATTTGAGAACGGAGAAGATGCATAAAAATATTCTTTTCTATAACGAAGTCATTCGCCAACTGCGTCTTGAAATGAGTTCCATGAATTTTGTGGAATTTCAAACGCCTATTTTGACTTCTAGCTCACCAGAAGGAGCACGCGATTTTTTAGTGCCAAGTCGTCTTCATCCCGGACAGTTTTACGCTCTTCCTCAGGCGCCTCAGCAATTTAAGCAGATTTTGATGTGCTCCGGGTTTGATCGTTATTTTCAAATCGCTCCTTGCTTTCGCGACGAAGATCCTCGCGCTGACCGTGCACCGGGAGAGTTTTATCAGCTTGATATTGAGATGAGCTATGTGGGCATGGATGACGTGTTTGCTATGGCCGAAAAAATGGTGATGAATCTTTGGAATAAAATGGGAGAAAAGAAAAGTTTTCCTAAAGAGGGTGTGGCACCTTTTAAACGTCTTCCTTGGAAAGAAGCGATGGAGACTTATGGGACAGATAAACCCGATCTTCGTTTTGATCTACCCATGATTGATTTAACAGATTCTTTTAAAAAGACAGAATTTAAACTTTTTAAAGGAATCGTGGAGAGCGCAGGTCAAATTAGGGCCATGAAAGTAGAAGGAAGTGCAGATCTTACAAGTCTCATGACGAGAAAGTTTTTTGACAAGAGTACATTGGCCGCAAAGGATGCAGGTCTGGCCGGGCTTCCTTATTTGGTGATGAATGAAGATGGATCGTGGAAAGGATCTATTGCCAAGGCCCTCTCAGAAGAAGAGTTAGAACAAATCAAAAAGACAATGCAAGTTAATAAAGGAGATGCCCTCTTTTTTGTGATTGGAGAAAAAAGTCACAAAATTGATACGGCCGGAGGAAAGCTGAGAACTTACCTTGCTCAGGAGTTAAAACTTATTCGCGAAAATGAGTGGAGCTTTTTATGGGTTGTTGATTTTCCTATGTTTGAAGAGAGTGATGATGAAGAGCGAAAAATTGATTTTGCTCATAATCCTTTTTCTATGCCTCAGGGGGGAATGGATGATCTTGTTAATAAAAATCCTCTCGATATTTATGCCTATCAATACGATCTTGTCTGTAATGGATACGAGCTTGCCAGTGGGGCCATTCGAAATCACCGTCAAGAAGTGATGAAGAAGGCCTTTGAAATTGCAGGATATGGGAAGGAAGAAGTAGAGAGTCGTTTTGGTGCTCTTTGGAATGCTTTTTCTTATGGGCCACCGCCGCACGGAGGAATGGCCTTCGGGATTGCAAGAATGGTAATGTTGCTTTTGGGTGAGCAAAATATTCGCGAAGTTATTGCCTTTCCCATGAACGGAAGGGCCATGGATGTTATGATGCAAGCACCGAACTTTGTCTCTGACAGGCAGATGCAAGACGTTCATGTGAAAATGGATGTAAAGGAGAAGGATAAAAAAGTATGAGTGGAGTAGAGGAAATTCTTTATAAAATTTTCTTTTTTATCATCAATATAGATGTGTTGATGGGAATTGCGATTCTCTTTGTTGTTTTTTTTCGAAATAGCGAATTTCGTTTATTAAAAAAATTAAGAGAAAAACTCAGTTACTTTGTTTTCCTCGTTTTACTTTTGGTGGTGATTTTTCCAGCAGGAAGTTTTTTTATGTGGAACCTGGAAAATCAATATCCTACTCCTCAGAAGAATAAAATAGAAGAGGCCCATGGCCTTATTTTACTAGGAGGATTTGTTGATGCTGCCGTGTGGCGGTCGCGAGGGACAGAGAGTTTTAATCCTGCGGCCGGGCGCCTTATTAGTTTTGTGAAACTGATGAGGGAGTATCCCGATAAAAAATATGTTTTTACAGGGCGAGGAAGAGATTTTAAAGATGGATTGGGAGAGGCCGAGATGGCGCAAGATCTTTTTCCCGTTTTTGGTATAAATTCTGACAAAATTACTTATGAAGATCAGTCCAAGAATACAGAAGAGAATGCCACCTTTACGGCCAATTTATTGCAAGAAGATAAAAATAAAAAATGGGTGCTGGTGACTTCGGCCTTTCATCTAAAGCGCTCTATGATGCTTTTTGAGGCCGCAGGCTTTACTGATCTTGTGCCTTATCCCGTTGATTACCATACTAAAAAAGAATTTTCTTTTTGGCCAAATCCTTCGCTTATTCTCTCTTTTGCCAATTGGCATGTTTCTATTAAAGAAGTGGCAGGGATTCTTCGCGAAAAAATTAAAAAAATCTTTACAGATTCGTAGGGATGATAAATAATTCTTTTTGAACGATTAAACAGTTGTTTGAAAAAAATAAAAAGTCATCCTTATGAACCATCTTCTTTCTCTTTGTTTTCTCATGAATCTCATCCCCTCTTTTTTTTTTCTTCACGCCATAAGTGAAGAAAAATTGCTGTCTCTTATTCATGAGCATGAAGCAGAAATTCCTGTTTTAAACTCTTTGAGCAGCAGTGAGATGAGAAGTTCGGCCAGCGAAAAGCGATGGCAAGATAGCTACAACACAACTCTTAATTCTTCTCTTATGACGGGTAAAACAGGAGAAAATTCTTTTATTACTTCGCAGCCCGTCTATGATGAAACAAGTTCTTTTAATGTGGGGATGCAAAAAAAGTTAGGTCTTGGGACAAGTTTATCGGCCATGGTAGAGGCCCAAAAAAAGCACTATGAATCCGCTGGAGGAGAGCACTCGCGAACAACGACAATAGGAAAAGTGGCCATTGAAATTGATTTATGGAAAAATTTTCTAGGCCGCTTTGATGAATCTAAAAGTGAGTTCTACCGTCTTTCAAAAGAAATCGCTAAAGATGAAAGCGTTCTCGAAAAACGATCATTTATTAATCAGATGAGAGGGATCTATTGGAACCTTGTGGCCAAAGAACACGCCATCAATATTGCCACAAAACAGTTTGAATTGGCCAAAGAGCAAGAAGCTGATGCAAGACTTCGCCACAAGAACTCTGTGGCCGACTTAGGAGAACTTGCTCGTTATGGAGCACAAACGGCCATGCGAGAGAGTACGGTGAATTTTCTTCTCTATGAGAGAGAGAATTTAGTTAATGAAATAAAAAAAAATCTTCCTTTCTTAACAGATGATGATCTCGATGTTGCCGGAATTGGTATTGCTCAAACAGAACAAGAAGTTTTAACTTGTTTGAAAATCATCAGCGCTCAAGAAACTCCCGAGCAAAATTCATCTACTTGGAATCTTATTGCCTTAAATGTAGAGAATCTTTCAAAGCAAAATCAATATCTTCTTAAAAGTTATGCCATGCCTGATATTTCCTTACAGTTGCAGGGTAGCAGTAAAAACACGCAAGACACTTTTGCAAAATCTTATGATGATCATTTTAAACGAGATTACGGTGGTTACCAAGCAGGCGTTTTTGTGAATATTCCTCTGGGAAGAAGAAATACTGTTGGAGATGATGTGGCCGCTGATAAACTATCAACGCACGCTAAAGTGACGAGAATAAAATCAGATCTTGTAATGATGCATGAATTTACTCAAAAGGCCCACGTTCTTTTAATTCGGGCCCTTTCAGGACAGCAGCGAGGGAGTAAGAATTTAGAGTTGCGTGTCTCTGAGATGCAGAAAAAATTTAAGCAGGGAAGGATTACCGTAGGAGAATTGATGATGGATCAAGACTCTTTTTTAAATGGTGAACTGAATCTCATCAATACAAAAAGCACTGTTATCGGTGTCATTTTAAAATATCTCACAGTGTTTGATGGAACAAAATGCTCTTTTAATCGGATTTAATAATGAAAAAATTAATTGCTTTTTTTATCGATAACTACAAGTTTTCTATTATTTTGATGCTCATGTGCTTTGTGATTGGCCTTCAAGCACTACTTAAAATTAAGGCCGAATCTTACCCCGCTGTCAATTTTGCTGCAGCGACAGTTATCACTTCCTATCGAGGTGCTTCGGCCGAAGAGATAGAAACTCAAATAACTCGACCAGTAGAAGACGAAATTAGAACTGTGCGCGGTCTCAAAGATGTAAGATCTGTTTCTCAGTCAGGATTGAGTACAATAAGTATTCGTGTTGATATGGATAATTTTGATGTAGATGAAGTGATGGATGATCTGCAAAAGGCCATCACACGAGTCACTGATTTGCCGCGAGATTTAAGAGAGAGACCTAAGTTTACAGAAATTAACTCAGAAGAATTTCCGGCCATCGAGCTTGCTGTTATAGGGGATAATGAGGGAAGAAAAAGAGATAAATTTGTCAATTACCTTAAAGATCTTTTAGAAGACAATAAAATGGTATTGGGTGCTCGCTTAACAGGCTTTCGCGAAAGAGAGTTTTCTGTCTTTCTTCATCGTGAAAAATTAGAATTCTACAATATTGGCATCAATGAAGTGGTGGCCGCCTTGCAAGCAAGAAATCTCAATATCCCTTCGGGGAATTTAAAAAGTGGTGATGAGAAACTATTGCTCAAGTTAGATGGTCTTGTTACCAGTATTGAAGAATTAAAAGATGTCTATGTTCGTTCAAATTTTACAGGTCAAAAAATCCAGCTAAAAGATATAGCTGCTGTTGAAGATTACATGGAAGAAGAGACGGTTCTCACTTCTGTCAATGGTGAAGAAGCAACTTTGCTCGTTTTAACAAAGAAAGCGGGTGAAGATACCATTAAGCTCGTGGAAAAAGTAGAATCTCAATTAAAGCAAATTGCTCTTCCTGAGGGACTCAGTATTACTATTTACAATAATGAGTCGAAAAAAGTGAGTAACAGAATGGATGTTCTCACTTCTAATGCCCTTTCTGGCCTAGCGCTAGTAGTGATTTTTTTGCTCATTTTTTTGCCGGGAAGAATTGGAATTGTCAGCAGCCTTTCTCTTCCTATCTCTATGATGATCACGCTCGGTTTTATGATGTACATGGACTACAATATTAATGCCATCACTGTATTGGCCTTGATTATTGCCCTAGGGATGCTAGTGGATAACTCTGTGGTTATTGCTGAAAACTACACCCGTCTTCGCCTCGAAGGACTCGACTCTCGAGAAGCGGCCATTAAATCAGCAGATCAATTTTGGCTCCCCATAACCTGTACTGTTTTTACAACAGTAGCGGCTTTTATCCCCATGCTCGTAACAAAGGGAGTGATGGGGCAATTTATTAAATACATTCCCATTATTGTCTCTATTTCTCTTTTGGCCAGCTTGATTGAGAGTTTCTTCTTGCTTCCCGTTCGTCTTCATTTAACGGGGAAGGGAATGAAAGTTCAGGTAAATCATGAAGAGCATAAAAAAGATTGGTTCCATAAAGTAACGGATAAATTTGAAGCCTTTATGTATGTGGCCGTTAAACGACGCTATCTTGTAGGAGTTATTTTTGGTGGGGTTATTTTTGTTTCACTTTTCTTTTTAGTGGCCCTCAATAAGTTTATTCTCTTTCCCGCAGAGCAAACAGAGATTTATATTTCTCGCTTTGAAACAAAAAGAGGAACTCCCGTTGAAGAGACTTCTAGGATAGGACAAGAAGTCACTAAGCAAATCAAAGAAGTTTTAGGTAGTGATGTTGAAAATATTGTGGTTCGTTCTGGTGTTCAGCAAATAGGGCCCAATGATCCTCAAAGCAAGACAGGTGATTATGCAGGGATGATTGTCATCTACATGACCAAAGAGGCCTCTTTTAATTTAAAGTACTATGAAGTCTTAAAGAAGCTTCGGGAAATTAAAAATGACAAATTGGAAGTGCTTTCTTTTGAATCTCAAGTCAATGGACCTCCTGTAGGAAAACCTGTTAATTTCACTTTGCGCTCACAATCTTCAGATCAACTCAATGGGGCGAAGAATAAATTATTGGGGTTTTTGAAAACAGTCAAAGGAGTTGTTCTTCCCAGCGTTGATGAAATTTTTGGTGAAGATGAAGTAAAGATCGATTTAGATTTTGAAAAACTCTCGCGTCTTAACCTTTCGGTCTCTCAAGTGGGAAATGCTGTAAAGGCCGCTCATGAAGGAATGAATATTGCTAAGATTAATTTAGATAATAAAAAATTTGATCTAAAACTTCGTTTGGCCGAAAAAGACAGGCGAAACGTTGATGACTTAAAGAAACTAATGGTGAGTGATCAGCGAGGAAATCTTATTCCTCTCATTTCCTTGGCCAATCTTTACAAAGGAGAAGGGACTCCCCTTATTAAGCGATTTGATTTTCAACGCTCTAAAACGATTACCGCCGATATCAATGAAGAACTTACAACATCAGTGACGGCCAGCAAGGAAGTGCTGAACTACTTTGCCGAAGAAGTCAGTAAAGAGTTTCCGCAAGTCACTCTTACTTTTGGAGGAGAGCAAGAAAGCACTAAGGAATCCATGTCTAGCTTAAAAGATGCCATGGTTCTGGCCCTACTTGGTATTTTTGCCGTTCTCGTTTTTTTATTTCGTTCTTACATTCGGCCTCTCATTATTATGTCCACTATTCCTCTTGGCCTCTTTGGTATGAGTATCGCCTTCTTTTTTCATAATCGGCCGGTGAGTTTTTTGGCCATGATTGGGATCATTGGACTTGCGGGAATTATTGTAAACTCGGGCATTGTGCTTATTAGTTTTATTGACGAAATGCGAAGTGAGGATAATTTATCGCTTGATGAAATTCTCGCCAAAGCATCGGCCTTGCGTTTAAGGGCCGTTGTTGTAACTTCTCTTACCACTATCAGCGGATTGTTTCCTACGGCCTATGGAATAGGAGGAACTGACGCTATGCTTATTCCTATGACACTCGCTATGGCCTGGGGACTAACATCAGGTACGATCTTTACTCTTATCTGGATTCCATGTGCCTATGCTATTTTAGAAGATTTTGTTATGCTGCAAAATAAAATTTTGCGGAGATTTACCAATGGAAGAGCAACTAGTTAATTTATCCACGAAGGAAAAAATTCTTGAAGTGGCCACTTATCTTTTTTCTCAAAAGGGGCACAGTGCGACATCTGTGCGGGATATTTCAAAAAAGGCCGATGTTAACGTAGCTTCGGTTAATTATCATTTTAAGAGTAAAGAAAACCTTCTTTTTGAAGTCTTAAAAAAAGGGTGTTCTATCTTAGAGCATGACATTCTCAATATTGACAAGGAGACGCAGGATAATGCAGAAGAGTTTTTTGCAGAAATCTTTCGCCTTCTTCTTCGCGATAAAGTGAGTTTGCGCAATAATTTTAGGATGCTTCTTTCTGAAGAAATTGTTCGCTTAGAAAATTATGGACTTAGTAATAATATTTATGGGCCGCCAGGGGGAGATCTTATGGCGGAAGTGATTCAAAAATCAGTAGGGAAAAAACTATCTCTTGAGGAATTACAATGGGTGGTGCAATCGCTTTTTTCCATTATTGTCCATCAGAGTATTATTCTAGCATCTCCTATATGTGCGAAAGAAGTTATGTATGATGAAGAAACGGTGATTTCTCGCTTAAAGAAAACCACCGCTCTTTTTTTGAAATCTTTATAGATTGTTAGATCTATTTTTTTCTTTTTTTCAAGTCGCATTGACCTTTTTTGTCTTTGCAGCCACAGTTTTTCTTATCACTGCAACCACATTTCTTTTTGCAGCAGCAAGATTTTTCTTCTTTAGATTTGCAGGATCCACCTTCTTGTGTTGTTGAGCATGAAGAAAGTGAGAGAGCGAGAAGAGCGCCCATAAGTAAGTTTTTCATTGTTTCCTCCTAAGTGAAAAAAAACGATTAGTATTGAAAGATCAGTATAGCACAGGGTTTTTTTAGAGTTGTAGATCTTCAAGTAAAAATGTCTCAGAAGTTTCTGTTTGATAGAGACCGACTATTTCGCTGCTTGATTGAATGATTTTTTCTAGTCGATTTTGACGTTCACTCCATATTTTATGCATGGCGCGCTTTTCTTTTTCCAGGTCTTGCTGCATAGCAATAAAGTTTTTTAAAATAGTGCTCACTAGAAAATGAAATTTTTTGCTGCGGAAAAAATTTTGATAAGGAGTTTGATTGTTTTCTTGCAGAGGTTTCTCTTTTTTGGAAAGAAGCAAAAGCTGCTCTCTAAGAAGAGAGGCCAAAAGCATCGCCTGAGACGGTGAGACAACCCAGATATCATCTTGGAAGAGAAAATTATCTTTTACTTGAGGTGGCATCGTGTGAGTGACAATAATTCCCAGTTGATGCTTTCCTTCAAGTTGATCTTCTTTGAGCTTTTGAATCCACCCATTAGACCAATTTTGCGTGCGCTTAACTTCCCAAAGAAGAGAGAGTTTTGTGGAATGAATTTTTTGAACAATATCTCCCCCCTTAGCGCCTCGCTTTATGGGAGTAATTTCATCGTGGGGAAAATTTTTCTTGAGAAGATCTTCAATCTTATCTTGAAAGACATCGCCGATAAGATGAGGAGAGAGGGAAGTTGTTTTTTTTTGCAACGAATCAATTTCTTTCTTCATTTCTTGCAATTTTTTTTCTCTTTCGCGAAGGGCCAGTTCAAATTTTTCCTCTATTTGCTTCGTCAATTGCTTGGTATCATTTTTCTCATGGATATGAGGTTTAAGATCAATGGCAAATTCATGGCCGCACTGAGGGCATGTTGTTTTAAGTTGGTTCATTTTTCTGAGGTCCTTAAATGAGGGAGAACAATAGATGGATAAGATACTCTGTGTGGCCAAAAATTACACTATGCATGCCGATGAAATGAAGGAAAAAGCACCTGAAAGTCCAATTTTTTTTCTAAAACCCCCTTCCTCTTTGTTGATGAATCCCGAATCCATTGATTTAAGCTCCTTTAAAGAAGGAGAGATTCATTATGAGCTAGAAGTTGTCCTTGAAGTGGCCATGACAATAAATAAAGATACTTTTGAGCAAGGAGTTAACCCTTTGGCCTTAATGGGTCGCATTGGATTAGGATTAGATCTAACGAGGCGAGAGCTGCAAAAAAAATTAAAGGAAAACCGTCATCCTTGGGCGATGAGTAAGGCCTTTAAGGGGAGTGCTCTTTTTTTTCCCTTATTTCATGGGCAGAAAATAACTGATATGAAAAAAATTCCCTTTGAGCTTTATATCAAAAATGAGCTTAAGCAAAAAGCAACTATAAAAGAGATGATTTTCAGCGTTGAACAATTGTTAAAATCTGCAACAGAGGCCATGGATCTTTTTCCAGGTGATCTAATTTTTACCGGAACACCTAGCGGTGTTGGGCCACTTAAAAAGAAAGATGAGCTTAGATTGTGCTGGGGAGAAGAAAAAAGGAATCTTTTTATTTTGTAGTAGGTTATTTTTCCCCTGTTATATCTGGGGGGATTGTCATGAAGCAAAAAATTCTTTTTTTTATCTTTTCTTTTCTTTTTTTCTTAAATTCTAAGGCCTTTTATTTAGAGATGAGTGAGTCTCCTTATTTGAAAGGATTATCCCTTGAGGAGATGAAGGATCTTGTTTCTTCTATTGAAGGCAATGAGGATTTTTCTTACGAAGAGAAAATGTTTCGCTATCTTCCTCGTCAAATAAGAATTGAACTAGAAAACTCTTCGTTGGAGAGAGAGCAAATTTACTCACTGATGAAGCATCACTCTTCTTCTTTTTATTCTTATGCTTTTCATCGCCATAAACCAACAGAATCTCTGGATAATTATTTTGAAGGTAAACACCAATATATTGGATTTGAACTAGAGTGTTGGCCAGTTCGTTTAAACTTAGATCTTCCCGATGATAATATTTATCTTAAAGGTTTATTTTATCGTGGAGGAGATAATGAAGATTATTACAATACTTATGGTCGCGATATTTTTATCAGCAAAGAAGGACGTTATATTGAAGAGGCCGACGAGTATTTTTATGATTTAAATGTTGTTTTAGAGTCGCGCTATTCACTTTTAGCAAAACCTTATATTGAAATTATTACCCCTCCTCTTCTTCCTGGGGATGAAAATAGTCGTGTGCTGAATTTAAATAATGTCAAAAAAGTAATGATGAGTATTCCTCAAATAGTAGAAGATAAGATCAATATTTCTCATGAAAATTTGAAAGAAGAAATTCAAAAAAATATAAGTCAATCACATGATTTAACTATCGAGTCTTGGTTAGAGAGCTGGTCTTCTACTGAAAAAATTGTAAGATTTGATGGTTTGACGAAAGAAGAAAGAGATTTTCTTGCACAAAAGAAGCGAAAAGACTTTTCTGAAAATGGGTGGATTTTTTCTCCAAAAGGAAGAGGATCAACTTACTGTATTATTCAATCAAATGTTTCTGTCTTCTATGATCAGTTTTTTACGGCCCCTTATTTGATTGAGAGCATGAGCGCAGAGGGACATTATGACGGCAATACTCTTTATCGTCTGGCCTGGGAGACAGTAAAACGCCTTTTTTATGGAGATGATTTTCAAGTTGATCATCGCCATAAAGTAAAAGGAATTTTCACTTATTCTCTTTATCAATCTTTTGCTCGAACCATGTTTGCCCATGCGGGGCAGCCGATGCGAAAAAATAGCATCGAGCAATTGCTTAAGACGGCAGTAAGTGATCTCTCTCGCTTTGGTTTAACCTCCAGCGAAAAAGAACTGTTTGATGTGAAAGTCAGAGAGTTTTTAGAGGTTGATTTTAAAGGGCCTTATTTTGAAGAGATCTTTTGGCCAAAATTAAAAAATGTTTATGAAAAATGGGCCTCAAAAAAACGATATGACAATCCTTACAAGCAAGACCAATTTGAAATTTTGATTCACAATTTTCTTTTTGAATGGTTTTTGGGTGATGGATTTCAAAAGCGTTATGTAAATGAAAAAAAGATTAACTTTGATGTAGATAGTGATTTTCCGGAAGATCTCGATTTACCTGTTGAAGTGGGAAAACCAATTCCTCCTCTTATGTTGAGAGGGGAGAATTATAAAAGACCGGCCGTTGTCATTGAAACAAGAAACTCTAATGCTCCTTTTAATAATTATTATTTTTGGAATAGAGAACCACGTTGTTGTGAAGAGGTAAAATAATGAAATATTTTTTTCGTCTGTGTTTGCTCTTGTTCGTAGGATTCAATGCAAAAGGTGCGATGGTGGACCATGATCATCCAAGAATTCTTAGGGTTATTGCGGAGAACTTTGATTGCTTTGGTCACTCAGTAGAGAAAAGTAGTGGTGTTTATTTAGGTGAAGGAAAGATTGCTTTTAATAAAAGAATTTTGAACTTAGATTCTCTTGCTGAAATTTATCTTGAAGATGAAGAGGGAAGAAGTATTACTTCTATTGATGTAAGAGATCTTAAAATTGATTTTAATGAAAAAAGTATGGTGGCCATTTTAACTCTTGATGAAGAATATCTTAAAGAGATGAAGGCCGTGAAAATCGCTTCTTTTGATAAAGACCAAGATTATTTTGTCTTTGTAGGAGATCAGGTCCAAAGAGTTTATCTTCTAAACGGTTTCTTTAAACAGAAAATTCAAACTTACTGGATTAAAGATAGTCCCAAGAAAATGCCTTTTTTGAAAAGTGAGAACTTAGGATCTCCTCTTTTTTCTTTTGATAAAGAGACGGGAGAGGCATCTGTGGTGGCCCTTTTTGATGGTTATCAAATTCATCGCATGAATAGAGGAAAAGTTGAGACGGGGATTAATTTTTTTGTTCCTGTCCAATAAATTCTAGATTGATTTTTGATTGAAAAATAGTACCGATAAATTGACAGCTTTCCATGAGTCTTCTTTTTTGCCTAAAGCTAACCATATGAACATCGCTTTTTAATTCATAGATAGTGATATCTTTGCTGGGCCTTCTTACTTTTGCTAAATCGACTTGACCGAGATTTCTTTTGCGCAAAAGACGAGGACAGACAAGGAGGGGAATTTCTTCTTTTTCAAAAGAGATAAGATTTTTTGAACACTCTCGTTCAAAGTTTTGACCTTTCTTCCAGCTGTCCATAGGAGAACTCCTTTATTTGGGGGGAATATAGCTCATGGCATTTTCCGTTAGGGCCGTAATGGTGAGGGATGGGTTAACTCCTAAATTAGCGCTAATCATACTTCCATCACAGACATAGAGATTTTTGTAACCATGAATTTGATTTTTTTCATCAATGACACTGACTTCTTTATTTTTTCCCATGATACAGCCACCGAGGATATGGGCCGTGGTGGGAATTTTAAAAAAGATTTCAGTGAAGGTAGTAATGGCCAATCCCTTTTTTTTACTGGCCATCAGGCGAGCAAACTTGTTGGCCAGAGGAATATTGACGGGAGGCATGTCGCTTCCTTTTGGGAGTTTCGTATTGAGAAATCCCATCTTTGATTTTACCAGTTGAAGGTGGTTGTTGAGTGGTTGCATCACTAGTAAAATCAGTGTTTGTGAAGACCAGTTGATGGGGTTGACACCAAACAAATATCCGCCAATTTTTGAAAATATATTTTTGAGCTGACCAGAGATGGGCATGCAAAGAAGAGAGAGAGAGCCAGATCCTTTGGGATAGCGGACGGCCTCAATATGAGTTTTATCATCAATATAGATTCCTGAACCAATGGCCACACCATCATTCATGGAAGGAGTTTCTTTATCATTAAAGCGAACACCAATAATAGATTCCGAGTTGGTTCGAATAATATCACCCAGTTTGTCTGAGAGATGAGGAAGGTGATTTTTTTCTTTGCACTCCATGAGAAGTTTGACGGTGCCAAGGACTCCTCCGGAAAAGACAACACCCTTGGTGTGAAATGTTGTTTTCTTTTTTAAGAAAGGAAGAAGGCGGGTCGTTTTAACGGCCTCTACAATATATTCGCTTTGGGTTTCATCGGTGGGGTAGACGGCGGTGACAGTCATTTCAGGAAGGATGGTGGCGCCATTTTGTTCTGCAAAATAAAGGTAGTTTTTATCTAGTGTGTTTTTGGCCCCATTAGGGCAACCTACCATACAGCCACCGCAAAAATTGCAGCCCGTTCGCGCTGGCCCTTTTCCGTCAAAGTAGGGATCGGGGACAGTGACATCGGGTTTGCCAAAATAAACACCTACTTCTGTGGGATAAAAGCTTTCTTTCGCCGTAGGAGAAAATTCATGAGCAATGTCGCGCAACATTTTATCGCCATTTCCCAGGTATTTATTGGTGGTGGCCCCCAGCATATAGCGCGCTGTTTGATAAAAGCGCGGCATGATTTCTTTCCAGTTGTGTAAATCGCGCCATTGTGGATCCTCCCAGACTTCATCTTTAGGAACGAGAAGAGTGTTGGCGTAGACGAGGGAGCCGCCGCCTACACCTCGCCCAGAGAGAATAAAGACATGTCTCATGAGGGTGAGGCGAAAGATGCCAAAGCAGCGAAGAAGAGGGATCCAGAGATATTTGCGGATATTCCAGTTTGTTTTGGGAAAATCTTTATTGTTGTAGCGTTTGCCGGCCTCTAAAACGAGGACGCGGTATCCTTTTTCAGAGAGGCGCATAGCACTGACAGAGCCGCCAAAGCCGGAACCTATGACGATATAGTCGTAAGAATGCTCATCTAAAGATGAGTTATTTGTTGATGTTTTTTTTGTTTTCATAGTGCTGGTTCATTAGCACTATTTGAGATTATTGTTCAAGTCTTGGCCAATTCTTTTTACTCTTTTTCAATTTTGATTTTATGTCTTCCCAGTTTGCCGGTTTTCCTTGTGTGCTCTTTATGTCTTTAATGGTGATGGATCTTTTGTCTTTTTGCATGTGCTCTGTTTTGAAGAAGCGGTAGATTTTCTTTCCTTTTTTTCCTTCTTCAGCTTTGACGGCATAATACCCTTCATCTGATATTTCTAGAATAATCCAAGAAGAGGTTTCGCCTGGAGATCCTTTCCCACCAGAGACGCCTGAAATAACACTGCCAACTTCAATTTCTTTTTCTTTTGTTTTGACTTCGGCCACTTGAACTCTTTGGGCCTCTTTGGCGGTAAGAGCTTCTTGCTTGTTCATATCAAAGGCGACAACGCCGTTGCCTCGTTCTAATAAGCTAGAGATGGGAACGGCCGTTTTTCTCTCTTCTTTTTTGCTAGGTAGAAGAACTTTTCCGTCATCTGTGACTCTAAGGATTTTCTTTGTTTTTCCGTTGAAGGAGATGCTGTGACCTGCTTCTAACTTTGAAGGGAAATCAGTGTCATCATCATTGAACTGAGAAGACTTTGTATCATCGGTGGCGGGAAGAGTATGTTGGTGAAAGTGATCAATGGACATGGCCAAAAATTTTCCATCGGCCTGTTTAAAAAGGGCCATCCCATCTTTCATGCCAAGACTAGTGATATTTTTTCCCTTATAAAAATAAGGTTTTCCAGCTTCTGTTGGAAGTTTGTTTTGTGTTTCTCCTGCTTTAACTTGCATCATTCCTAAAAGATCTTCAATTCCTTTAAGCTGACCTGAGTCGGGCGTCTCTGCGGTAAGGTTACAGCTTAAATCGCCAATAGCTGTGTTGGAGTCTTTTTGGAAATTTAAAGTAGCATCTTCAATGGGAGCAGAGTCTGCAACATCTTGTTGAAGGCATTTTGTTCGTGTGACGGTATTTCTAATTTTAAAATTCAAACAGCCTAATTTTTGTCGAATAGCACTTTCAATATGAAGGGGGCCAGCTTTTTCAAGATAACTTCTTACTTTGTTCATTTCTTCTTGAGGGAGCATGGAGCTAAAAATGCTTTTATTTTCTTTCATTATCTCTTTAAGAGCGCTTTTTTTATCTTCTGCTGCGCTTATTTTTTGTTTGTGACTTTCCACTATTTGCCAGAGAAAGTTCATCATCTTATTGAGGCGTTTTGCTTTGTCGCCTGTAAGGTTGAGTTTATCGAGCTCACCTTTGGCGAGTCCTGTAAAACTTGATCCTCCTGAAAAAATGGACTTTAAGGCAGCATCAGGGAGTTTAGAGAGGATTGTACTGAAGAGATTTAATTTTTTTTCATGAAATTTATCTAATTGTTTGGAGAGCTTTTCTTTTGCTTTTTTAAGAGGTGAATTGTTATCATCGCCTCCGCATCCACTCATGGGAGGAATAAACTTATCAAGCATATCAAATCCACTTTCAAGTTTATCGTTGGCAAGATTTGCTAATTTTTCAGTGGCACTTTGCTGCTCTTCTTTAATTTTTTTGGCCAGTTGAGCTTCCACTTCTTTTTGAACTTTGGCGGCAACGGCACCTTGGGGGTCAAGGGCCATATGAAGCACAATTTTTTTCTTACTAGGATCTTCTTTATTTTGCCTAAAGAGCGTATCGATAACTTTTTCGGCTGCACTATTAACGGTGTCAGTTGCTGTTCCTACAAGAGATCCATCGAGTTTTTTGCCTTTTTCTAGCATTCTATCGGCGAGGCATTTTTCATCGAGCTTTCCGCTCGTTTTACAAGCGCTTGCCATGGCGCGAACTTCGGGTTTAGGAAGAGAGACTTCTACGTTTTGACCATTTTGCAGAGTGATAGTGAGTTGGACGTTGGAAGATTTTTGTCCCTTAACTCTTTGTTGGGTAAAAGTGGTTTTTTGAACTGTTTGTTCCCCTATATCCTTAAAGTTACAGGTAGGTTTTGATTCAATGGTGGCCGAAGATCTTGTGGCAAGACCTACAACTCTTTTGGCCCGACGCATCCCTTTGCCTATAAATCTTCGAACAACTCCTTGTTGCTTGGCCGGAGCGATAATATTGGTTTTTTCAAAAAAGCTCTGTTTCTGCCTTGAAAAAGGAAAAAAGCCTTTTGATTCGGTGCGGGCCGTCGAGATGAAAGAGGCCGAGAGGAAGATGAAGGAGTAGAGGATAAAAGTTGTTTTTTTCATAGTATCTTCGTTATCGGAAGATGCAAAAAAAGCTTAATTTTCCCCTTGGTTAAACAGAAAAAATTGAGTAGATTATACAGTGTGAACTTTTGTTAAGGTATGCAAACTAAATACCGAAGCATGAAGGACAATTGAGATCAAACCAAGCAAGGGGAAGACAAATGTTTGTCTGTATTTGCAAAACCATCAACGAAAAGCATCTCGAAGACGCTTTGACATTTCGGCCAGATATTGAGGCCAAAGAACTTTGTGATCGACTAGGTATTGGAAAAGATTGCGGCGAATGTTTGATGAGTTCTCTTGAACTTATTCGGCGCAAAAAAGAGAAGACTTCTCCCATTGAAAAAATTGTTGTGGCAGGCAGCGCAGAGTTTTAATTCCCAAATTTAAATTACCAGTTTCAACTTATAGCATCATTTCCTTTTTTCTCTTATAGTGGTCTTTTGCTTGGTGAAAAATCTAAATCAATAAATTTTAAAGACCAATTTATAAGGAGAACAAAAGATGAAAGGAAACACACGCATTATTGAATTGCTTAACGAAATTCTGACTAATGAACTAACGGCCATTAATCAGTTTTTTCTTCATGCACGCATGTTGCAAAACTGGGGAATTAACGAACTTGGCGATTATGAATATCACTCGTCTATTGATGAAATGAAACATGCTGATGAAATCACAAAAAGAATTCTTTTTCTTGAAGGACTTCCTAATCTTCAAAAACTGCACAAAATTCGCATTGGTGAAGATGTAAAAGAAATTCTCGAAGCAGATCAAGAACTAGAGAAAGTTCAAATTGCCGCCCTTCGTGAGGCCATCGTTGAAGCTGAAAAAGTAAAAGATTTTGTTTCGCGCGATCTTTTCTTTCGCATTCTTGCTTCTGAAGAAGAGCATATTGATTGGCTTGAAACTCAACTTGAGCTTATTGAGCGAGTTGGAATGCAAAATTATGTTCAATCAAAAATGGGAAATTCAGCGCCACACGGCAACTAATAATATTTAACTCAAGTATTTTTTTTATCTGACGAAAAGACACGGGAAACTAATAAACAGCCTTAAATTAAGGAGTTCCCGTGTCACTCAATATTCCTCTTATTCGATCCTCTTTTGATGTCGCCAAATCCATTGCTCCTCAAGTGGCCGATACTTTCTATGAGTTTCTTTTTGCCGATTATCCCGCCGTTATTCCCATGTTTGAGGGTGTGGCGATGGAAAAGCAGAAGAAGGCCCTTCTCGGATCTTTGGTTTTTATTGTGGATCATTTGGAAGATGGCGAAAAACTCACAAATTATCTTAAAAGCATGGGCGCTCGCCATCTCGATTATGGCACCGAGGAAGCTCATTATGATGCCGTTGGAAATACTCTTCTTAAAACATTTCGCACGCTCTTTGGCGAGAATTGGAATGATGAATTAGAAAATTGTTGGGCCGATGCTTATAACGTCATTGCAGGGATCATGGTGGAAGGTGCGCGTGAGGCCACTCCTGAAATAGAGGATCTCTCCGATGCCGCGAAACAAGTGGCCGCCAAAATGGTGATGGAAGCACTGGAAGAAAGTATCGATGGTGAACTCAAAGAGATGATGCGCGTGCGCGTGAGGCGCTTACTTTTACAACTCATTAAAGAAGAAGAAAAGAAGTTGTTAAAGAAGGCGGCCTAAAAAATGAAAACAACAAAAACATCAAAAAAACTTTTATTTCTTTTTTGTATAGCTTTACTTGCCAGTAGTTGCTCTGACTCTAAGAGCTCTGCGGCGGCCAGTGCAACCTCCACGACAAGTGTTGCTTCTGTTGGTGCCGATCCCCTTTATGCCTATCAATGGCATTTAAAAAATAGTGGGCAATTGGGCGGAACGGCCGGAATTGATTTAAATGTTGAAGATGTTTGGAGTGCCGGTAATGAAGGGGCAGGCGTTGTTGTCATGATTGTGGACGATGGTGCTGAACTTGATCATCAAGAACTTTTTGCCAACGCCAACAGCACTTATAGCATTAATTATTTATCTAATGGGCTTGCTAGCACAAATCCAGGAGGGGCAACGGCCTCGCATGGAACAGCAGTGGCCGGAATTATTTCAGGGGGAGATAATAATGCTGTAGGAGGACGCGGAGTTGCATCGGGCTCTTCTCTAGCTGCTCGAAACCTTATCGCTCTTTCAACATCAACTGTCGCACAAACGGTAGATGCTTTAAC
>CALDHR010000268.1 GCA_937898585.1 uncultured Oligoflexia bacterium | reverse complement strand
TCCAAAATGGCAAAAAAATCACCAATCTCTCTTTTGGCCAATAGTTATTACAAGAATAAAAAGTATGAAGAAGCAAAACAGCTCTATGAAAGTTTGGCGGTGGAAAATTCACCAGTTTTGAATAGAGCAGAAGTTTTATATAATTTAGGTAATAGTTATTATCGCCTAGGAAAACTCAAAGAAGCTATTGCTGCTTATGAAGAGACTTTAAAAGTAAATCCTAGCGATGATGAGGCCAAAAAAAATCTTGATTTTGTTCGGGAAGAGTTGCGGCGCCGCATAGAAGAGATGAAAAAACAGCAAGAAAAACAGCAGCAGCAGCAACAGAAAAATGATCAGCAGCAAGACCAGAATCAGGATCAGAAGCAAGACCAAGAAGAAAATCAACAAGAAGGTGACAAGCAAGATCAGCAAGAGAATCAAGATAAAGAAGAGAAGCAAGAGCAAAATCAAAATAAGGAAGGTCAGCAGCAGCAGCAGCAGCAAGGCCAAGAGCAAAAAGAAGAAGAGGAAAATAAAAAAGAAGGACAGGAAGCTCAAGCTGGCAAAGAAGGCAAAGAAGACGAAAAAAGTGAAGAAGATAAGAAAAGTGAAAAAAGTGCAAAGAGCGGCAAGGGTGAAGAGTTGAAACCTGGAGAGATGTCCAAGGAAGAGGCAGAGCGCTACCTTTCAACATTGAAAGAAAGAGAGGTTCTTAAAAAAATGCACGAGCGTCGCCTCAAAGGACAAAAACGCTATAAAACAGACAAGGATTGGTAGACTATGAGGGATTTAGTATTTTCTTTTTTTATACTCTTTTTTTCCATGGCCACTTTCGGGGCAGAAGTTAAGCTGAATTTATCTCACAGGGAAATTACGCTTGAAGATGGTTTTGAACTTAATGTTAGTGTCTCTAACGCTCGCTCCTATGATGGCATGCCAGAGGTTCAAGGGATGGAAAATTTTGAGATTCAATCTTCTGGCCAGTCTTCCAATATTAGTATCATCAATGGAAAAATGAGCTCAGAGAAAGTCTTTAGTTTTTATCTTATCCCTAAAAAAGAAGGAATATTTTCTTTAGGCCCAGCAAGAATTGATTTTGAAGGAAAGAAAATTCAATCTAGTAGCGTCAACATAAAAGTGGGCGCGAGCGCTTCTTCTAGGGAAGAGTTGCAAGGAGATGATAGTGATCTTGAATCTGACAGAAAAGAGTTTTTTGTCGAAGCTGATATTTCTAAAAAGAAGATGTATGTTGGAGAGCAACTTGTTTATACCTTTCGCTTTTTTAATCGAGGGGAAGTCTTAAAGGCGGAGCTAGATCTTCCTGAATTTAATAATTTTTGGAAGGAAAAATTAGGAGAGCAAAAAGAATTTTTTCATCAAATTCATGGGCAAGAATATCATGTAACAGAATTTAGATACGCTCTTTTTCCTACACAGGCAGGAGAAATTGTTATTCCCTCTATTAAACTCAATTTGCAAGTGGTGGATCGAAGCTCTCCCTCGGCCCAACGACGCCGCCAAGGGAATCCTTTTTTTGATGATTTTTTTGGTCCGACACCAGGACGCAGAGTTAAGAGAAAAATTCTGCGCACAAAAGAAATTAAAATAGATGCTTTAGCAACACCTTCTTTTTCTCAATCTTCTATTAAAAATAAAATCATTAATGATAATCAAAGTGATCTCGTTGGAGAGCTTTTTCTTAAGGCCTTCCTTTCAAAAAATCAAGTGCAGGCCGGAGACTCCGTGACATTAACCCTCACTCTTTCGGGGGATGCTAATTTGCGTGATGCTAAAATTAAACTTCCTCAAGAGCTTACAAAAAAAATGCGTTTTTATGAAGATTCACCAGAAATTAATTTTTTTCAAGAAGGCGAAAAACTCGTTGCCGAGAAAATATTCAAAACGGCCATTGTGGTAAATGAAGCAGGTGATTATCCTCTTCATGATTTAAAATTTCGCTATTTTGATCCACATCTGGAAGAGTTTCGCTTTTTAGATATTCCTCCTCTAGAGCTTCACGTTTTACCAGGAGATGCCTCTCGCCAAAACATCTATGAGTCACATCAGAGTTCTCCTAAAGGAAAAGAAAATAAACCTCAAAAAGAAAATTTAGTTCTTCAGCAGGGTGTGGATTTAAGACCACTGATGAGATCAATGCCCTTTTTCTCACATACTTTTTTAAAGAGAAGCTTTTTCTTCTTTCTTCTCTTTCCCCTCTTTTTTTATTTTCTCTCCAAGAAAAGCTCTTTTGAAGAAATGATGGCCGGAAGAAAAAAGAAAAATAAACACAAATTGGCCATTTCTCAATTTAAAC
This sequence comes from uncultured Oligoflexia bacterium, assembly GCA_937898585.1. Classification (GTDB taxonomy): domain Bacteria; phylum Bdellovibrionota; class Bacteriovoracia; order Bacteriovoracales; family Bacteriovoracaceae; genus CALDHR01. Next base: position 41,245 of record CALDHR010000268.1, on the reverse strand, counting down.
AAAAAATGAAACATCTCTCGGGAAGCGAAAAAGAGATGGCCAGTTCGATACAAGAGGCCCTCTCCTTTTATTTGGCACAAAAATTCTCTCTACCCATTACTTCTTTTACTTCGGCGGACATGGAGCGTGCCTTTGAAAATAAAATAAAGATAGATGATCTTCACTCTTTAACTTCTTTTGCTCAATCACTAGAAGCTCTTACTTATGGGGCCAGTGACTTACAAAAAACAAAAGAGCTGAAAAGTGAGTTAGAGAAATTTATCTCTCTCTTAGATAGTCGATATTGAGTGCGATGAAGTGATCTCAAGGAGAATCTTACAAAATGGAACAATTTAATCAGGCCAATCTTTTTTATGATGCAGCAGAATACGGCAAAAGTACGCAGCTATTGATGCATCTTCGCGGCCTTGACGGGAAAAATGATAATGGTGCTTTACTTTATAATCTTGGATTAAATCACTACAGGCTAGGAGAATGGGGAAAATCTCTTTATTTTTTTCGTCGGGCCATGAAATTTTATCCACAAAACAAGGACTTAGCATTTAATTACGAATTTGTGAAAAAAAAGGTGGACGGACCTTTTTTAGGCCCTTTATCCTGGAGTTACCAGTTGGCCCCCGATCTGCTTTTTTGGATGCTGACAGGACTGACATTTTTTCTTTTGCTGGGAACATTACTGAAAAGGAAAATTTCATGGATGAGCTCAGTGATAAAAAGTGCGCTGATTCTTTACTCTCTTCTTCTTTTTTTTCAAGGAGCACAGCTGCTCTTGCATGAAAGAAGTGGAGTGGTGACGGTGCCTGTGGCAAAAGTTTATTCGGCAGTAGGGAGAGATAACGTTGTTCTCTTTGAACTCAAAGAAGGCTCTGAGTTTATTGTTCAAGATGAACTTAAGCTTTATGGCGACTGGGTTCGCTTGTCGCTAAAAGTTGAAGGAAGCGCTAAGGGAGGTGAGCAAAGTGGCTGGGTGAAGGCCACCGATCTTATTTATGACCCTTAGGAGATAATGAATAAGGGGAATTAAAAATGAGATCGTTATTAGAAGTGGTTCTGTTTTCTTACCTGCTACTGCCAGGCCTTTCTTGGGCCAAAAAAATTCAAATTCTGCATACCAATGATCTTCACTCTCACTTTACGGGCTATCCCTATGACAGAGAAGTAACGGTAGGTTATTTGGCCCTTAAAAAGGCCATTGATCATTTTAAAGAAGAAGGCCTTCACCAAGGGATGGAGAGTCTTGTTCTCGATGGAGGAGATTTTGCTGAAGGGGGAACAAGTTATGTTGCTTCTCGCGGAGAGCTTTCTTTTGAGGCCCTTAATCTTTTGGGGCATGATGCGGCCGTTTTGGGAAATCATGACTGGTTGATGGGAGAAGAAGAACTTCGCGGTGTTTTAGAAAAAGTAAAACCAAAGTATCAGTTGTTGGCCGCTAATATTAATTTTAGTGGAAATTATCCTCTTTTGAGGGAAGTCATTGCGCCTTATACGACATTTTATCTCAATGGGATAAAAATTGCTGTTTTAGGTCTCACTACGGATGAGATTTATTATAGCTGGCGCCTAAAAGAATCGAGTTTTAGAGATCCTAGTATTGTGGCCAGAGAATATGCTCCTCTTCTCAAAGAAGGTCACGATGTGGTGATTGCCCTAACGCATGTTGGGGTAAAAAAAGATAGAGACCTCGTGGAGAAAAGTTGGGGGATTGATTTAGTGGTGGGAGGTCACTCTCACGATCGCTTAGATGCTCCTCTCTATAGTACCAATCGAAGAGGTGAGCAAATTCCCATTGTGCAAACAGGCTGCTTTGCACGCTATTTAGGACGCTTAATCCTGGATATTGACGAAGAGACAAATGCAGTGAGTCTTGTTGAGTACAAACTCTATCCTCTCAATAGCAAAGGTGATGATGCTGCTTTAAAAAAACTCATTGAGACTTCTAAAGAAGAAATGAGAAATAGTTTTGGGAATAGCTTTTATGAAGAAGAGATTGCCTATAGTACCGTGGATCTTGTTAATAACCCCAAAACTCCTACCTATTTTGGTGACCTGATGGCCGAGGCCATGATTGAAAGCAGTGATGCCGATATCGCTATTCATATTCCAGGCCTAGCAGGAGATTCACTTCCAGCGGGACCTATTACAGAAAATCTTCTTCTTTCTTCTTACCCGAGAGTTTTTGAATTTGAAGACCATCCCTACTTTTGGACCCTCTGGACGATTAAAGTGCGCGGACTTTTACTTAAAGGGCTTTTAAAAGTTATCTCCCTGACAGGGTTTGCTCTTCATGTTCAAGGCGTTAACGGTGATGAAAAATTTGATGATCTAAGGGTTGATGGGCGAAAAATTTCTTGGTTTAAGGAATACACCGTCGTGATGCCAGAGGGATTTTTGCGGGCCCTTTCAGAAATTAATTATCTCAATTTCTTTGTGGGAAAAAAGATTGAAGATACGGGCGTTGTTTTTATTGAGGCCCTTAAAGAAAAATTTTCTCGGATGAAAATTATTACTAGTCAAAATGAAAAGTCTATTAAGCGTAAAAATTTTATGTTTATTCCTGGTCGTTAAGAGAACTATCTTGTCATCCTCCTTTCTTTTTTGATACCTCTTAAGAGAGGGAAAAGGAGGGGGGATGAGTTTTACAATTGCAGAGCAAGAAAAAGGGCATCAAAATGAGGTGCCTCCTATTGTGATAGGAAAGTTAAGTATTTCTCCTTTGAAAGAAAGTGACCTTGAAGATCTTCTCCCTTTTTGTGAAAAAGAAATAGGCGCTGGATATTATAACAAAGAAAGTCTTTTTGAACTTCTTTGTCTCTCCTATCATAAGGGGTTTGTCTGTTCTTTTGTGGGGCGAGATATTGAGACAAATAAAGTTGGTGCTGTTCGCCTTACCACCATCGCAGGATCTATGGACACCACCCAAAAAGGTCATACTCCTGAAGAATGGAGAGTTCATCCTTTAGAAGTTGGTTATTTTAAAAGTATGTTCTTAGCTGCGGAGTATCAAGGATCGGGGATAGGTGGTCAGATTTCAAGGCTCTCGCTGGAGAAGTTAAAATTACAGGGTGCTAAGGCCGTCCTCTCTCACTGTTCTCTTTCATCTCCTAACGGCTCTTCACGGCGTTACCTGCAAAAAATGGGTTTCACCCCTGTACAAGAGCATGAAGGATTTTGGGCCGATATTGATTATCTCTGTGCTCATTGCTATAAAAAACCATGTACTTGTAAGGCCTTGGAGATGATTTTATACCTCTAGAGCTTGATTTGAGAGGGCCAATGGATTCGGATAAAAGCGATATAAATGCTGTCATTAGAGAATTTAACGAATCTCCTCACGGTAATACGGACTATGATAAAGACTCATTTTTTGTTATGGACCGCGAAACAGGTCTTTTTTGTCCTTTAAATTATCTTAAGAAGAAGAGACCTCAGGTAAAAAGTTATGAGGATCTTCTCTCTCTTGGCCATGCTTTTGCTCCGGCCTCTCTTATTGAGCATTCAAATTTTAAAGACTGGTTTGAAAAGCAATTTTCTCTTAAGGTTAAGGCAAAAGTCTTTGATCATATCAGTATTCTCTATGATCCTTCTCATCAAGTTATTTTTCAGGCGCTAGAGGCCGTTGAGCGCAACTATGAAATCTTGCGTCAAAACCATATTCTCCTCAATGGAGAGAATCTTCCCATTCAATTAGGAGAGTGGTACGCCAAATGTATTTTTGGGCTTTCGCAAGTCAAATCTACTTCGCAGCGCGGCTTTGATTTTCATCTTCCCAATGAGGTGGGAAAACAAATTGAAGTAAAAGTTCATTGGAGTGATATTTCTTCACCAAAAGGGGTGAAGGTAAAAAAATCTCTCGTTGAACTCAGCGATTATCTTATTATTATCTATCTTTCACGCAATTTTATGATTCGCGATATCTGCTTTCTTGATTCTGAATTTATTTTGCGTAAATTTAGTAATAAAGGGCATACCATTTTTATGAAGGATTCTGACATTGGTCAGTATTTTTTCAGCAAGTCCACAAAGCAATTTTCTCGTGTGGTGAATAAAGTCTCTCTTATGACCTTCGCTTCTCCTACTTTTGCCATGAAGTTAGAAGATCGTATCTAGCTTCAGTTCGGGATAAACATCGAATTTCTTCGTCTCCTGCAGTCGCTCGTCGCTGCGACGTATTAGGAAATACGACTCGCTCCTAGCTTCTTTGTGGACTTGAACTTCTCGTTTCTACCGAACTGAGGTCAGTTAGATGCAGCAAGGGGAAGTCTCATGCTTCTTCTTTAATTGTTGCTCTATCATTTTGAGTTGAGTAGAGATGTTAACGTTTTTATAGTATCGCAAGAGAATAAAATACTCATAAAGAGAGATTTCTTTTTTACCTTTTTTCTTCTGGATTAATTCATCTATTAATTTTATGCGCTCAGGGGGAAAAAAAATCTTCATCTCGTCTTTGGAAAAAGGAAATTTTTCTTTCTTGCTCCAAAATTCTTTTTCGATAGAATCAAGGAGATTATTTTTTTTCTGATCATCAAGATCATCGTAATGATGAAGGATGTAAGAAGGTGAGATAAGCCGGCCCCAGTTTTTTGTAACAAAAACTCCTCTTGGATGATGTGCCGTAAGATAATCCCAAAAAGAAGAGACAATTTTTTCTCTCATCCATTCAGGATAGCGATCATAAGGAAGAGGGGAGAGTGACGTTAAAAAACTTAAATTTTCAATTATTTTTTCTTGGTATTGCGGATGATTTTGTCCTATTCGAATAAGCCAGGGAGTGATTTCTCTAGAAAGATCAGGACAAAATTTAATATGATTTTTTAAAAAATCAGAGAGAAGTAAAGGAAGATCTTTAGGATCAGCTGACTTCTTTTTCTTATTAAGATAATAAAAAATTCCTTGCTTCGAAGAGACAACTCCTTCTTGAAATAATATTTGAATGTGAGGATTCATTTTACGATTGAAAACATCATTGTAAAATTTTTCTCTTTTGCTTGGAGTTTCTTTTTCTACATATTCCAGCAATCGCTTCAAAAATATTCTAGGAGGATCTATTACTTGTGAAAGAGGCATTGCGCCTTTTGCAACAAGAGGAATTAAAATATCCCAGATATTGCTTATGGTTTCAGAAGGAACTTTTATGTATAAAGGGCATCTGAAGTCATGAGAAGATATTTTGCCTTCAACGTCACTGACAAGAAAAGCTTTTGATTCAAGAGTCTTAGCATTGGAGACAACAAAATTATCATCTTCTATAATTCTCCCTAGATAGCTCAAAAATCTTTCATTGTTTCGTCTTTCTTCTTTATTTTTCAGGGGATGTTTATATACAAGTTTGATGGGAATTTCTTGTGTTCCTGGAAGGATTGTGTGAGGGCAAGAAACTTTATCTAAAAGAAGATCTGTTACTTCTCCCATCCCCATAAGATAAGAAGAAAATACAAAAGAGAAAAAAAGCATAAAAGATTTCATTGAAAAAGATCCCAAGAAAGAAATTAGAAAAGACGGTACTCTAAAAGACGGCACTCTAGGGGGCCGTTATAAAAAGCTTTCCGTGACGATGTTCTTAAAGATATTTTTTTACGCAATTGAGCATGCTGAGTAAAAATATAGGCCGTGAAATTCTTAAAGTTATTTTTTAAATTTTCCCCATATTCTTCGTAGAGTTTTTCTAGCTCTTCTTCATCACCCAAACGAACACCATAAGGGGGATTACAAAAAATCACCCCTGTCTCTTCTTCGTGCATTTTTTTGATTTTTGTAGCATCGGCCCGTTCAACGCGAATAATAGTGGCACCAAAAAATCCCTCAAGTGATTCGCGAATACTTTTAATGGCCCGCATATCAAGATCATAAGCGCGAACATTCTCGTCAAGCGTGCGCGGAAGATTTTTGCGTGTCTGTCCATAAAGATCTTCGGTGATTTTTTTCCAGACAGCGAGATTTTCTTTTGTGCGAAATGTGGTGACATTAAAAAGAGCAAACTGATTTCTCTTTTGTTCAATAAGGGCCTTGAGCTTTGGCCATGAAGGCGGAACATCATATTTCATCATGAGAAATTCAAGAATAAAATTCCCCCCACCACTCATGGAATCAATAACTGTTTGATTCTTCCATTCTTCTTTTTTTTCCAAAGGAAACATTTCCATCACAAGACTGGCCGCAAGATTCTCTCGCATAGGAGCAAGAGCATATTTTGTGCGGTGATTGCGATTGGAAAGAGGATCAAGGCAGAGATCAAAACTCAAAGAGGCCTTAAGTGTTCCCTGTGCTCCAAGAGTAAGATGAAGAGAGACCTGAATTTGAGGAAACTCTAACTCTACGTTTGGCCTGCCTAAACCATCGTCGCGAAAAGAATCAGCGATACCATCTTTGACCACTTGAGCGGCATAGAGGCTATTTTTAAAAGGACTTTTTCGCTCAATTTCTTTTTGGTTGGAAAAATGGGCGAGAACCTTAAAAGTCTGTTTTTCACTAAAGTAACGCGACCATTTGATGCTCTTACATTTTTCGTGAAGATCTTTTACCGTTTTAATTTCAAAAGAATCAACGTTGTAAAAAATTTCTAATTTCTTTCTTGGGATCTTTTTCAATGAAATCTTTTGTTAAGAGGCGAGAATTTAAATAAAGTTTAAAGAGATCTTCCATCGAACAGCTCATTTGGGCATGTGAATCTGTCTGATGGGAAAGGATGATACTCGAGAGATTTAATTGTTTTATTTCTCGCTCTACAAGGTGCAAAGCGCCCTTGGGAAAGGTGATAAAGTAAGTGGGAGGATTAGGTGTTTTCATTGCTGCAACATACCATGCTTTTTAAATGCTCAGGGAAAAAAAAATGTACGAGGCCCCTTAGTTTTGTTAGGATACAATTGATTTTATTTTAAACCCTCAAAGGAGCATCTTAATATGAGCGCAAAAGAAGACTACAAAGTAAAAGACATCACTCTTAGCGATTGGGGAAGAAAAGAAATTCAAATCGCTGAAGTGGAAATGCCAGGCCTTATGGCCCTCAGAGAAGAGTATAAAGGAAAGGCCCCTTTAAAAGGCGCGCGTATTGCCGGTTGCCTTCATATGACGATCCAGACGGCCGTTTTAATGGAAACACTCACGGACTTAGGAGCAGAAGTTCGCTGGTCATCGTGTAATATTTTTTCTACTCAAGACCACGCGGCCGCGGCCATGGCCACAGCAGGAATCCCAACATTTGCTTGGAAAGGTGAGACAGAAGAAGAATACAACTGGTGTGTAGAACAAACAATTACTTGGCCAGATGGCAAAGGTCCCAACATGATCCTCGATGATGGTGGGGATTTAACTGTGATGATGCACGAAAAATATCCTGAATTGCTTAAAGACGTTCGCGGCATTTCTGAAGAGACCACTACAGGAGTTCACCGTCTCTATGAGATGATGAAAAAAGGAACTCTTAAAGCTCCTGCCATCAATGTTAATGATTCAGTAACAAAATCAAAGTTTGATAACCTTTATGGTTGTAGAGAATCAGTCATTGATGGAATTAAACGCGCTACTGATGTCATGATTGCAGGAAAAGTTTGTGTTGTGGCAGGTTTTGGTGATGTGGGAAAAGGCTGCGCCGATGCTCTTGAAGGAATGGGCGGACGAGTGATTGTTACAGAAATTGATCCTATTTGTGCTCTTCAAGCGGCCATGCAAGGTTATCAAGTTCTTCCTATGCAAGAAGCGGCCACCATGGGCGATATTTTTGTTACGGCCACAGGATGCTGTGATGTTATCGATGCTCATCACCTCGATCTGATGAAGAGTGGGGCCATTGTTTGTAATATTGGTCACTTTGATTCAGAGATTAACTACAACTATCTTAAAACAAGAAAAGATCTTACTCATTCCAACATTAAGCCACAAGTTGACGAATTTACTTACCCCAATGGGAAAAAAATTGTCATCCTCGCAGAAGGTCGTCTTGTAAATCTTGGTTGTGCCACAGGTCACCCTTCTTTTGTGATGTCTAACTCTTTTACCAATCAAGTTATGGCGCAAATTGAACTTTGGCAAAATTCAAAAAATTATGAGAATAAAGTCTACGTTCTTCCTAAAGAACTCGATGAAAAAGTCGCTCGCCTTCACTTAGGTAAAATTGGAGTGAAACTGGAGATGCTTACATCAAAACAAGCGGAATACTTAGGAATGAAAGTTGATGGGCCTTATAAACCAGAGCATTATCGCTACTAAAATGAATTGTTATATCGCCTCCGATCATGCGGGGTTTAATTTAAAAGAAACGATTATCAGGGAGTTTGCCAGCAGACTCCCTGATCCTGCTTTTATTGACCTTGGAACCTCTTCCTCTGAATCATGTCACTATCCTCTTTTTGCGAAAGCGCTGTGTGAAAAAGTTCTACAAGAGAAAAGCTCTTTTGGGATTTTAATTTGCGGATCAGGAATAGGAATGTCCATGGCCGCCAATAAATTTAAAGGCGTTCGCGCGGCCCTTTGTAAAAGTGCAGAAGAGGCAAGGCTTGCTCGTGCTCATAATCACGCCAATGTCCTCTGCCTTGGAGCAAAGGTGTTATCTTTAGAAGAAAATAAAAACATTGTAGAAGCATTTTTCAAGGCCTCAGAAGAGAGCGGAAGACATACACTGAGAGTTGAGATGATGGATAAGTGGGGAGAGGTATTATAGTCTAAATCTCAAGCCCCATATAATCGAGTTGCAGATTTTCTTGGTAAAGAGAAAAAGGACTCTCTAGGCGAATGAGAATTTTCCCCTGAGCATCTACAAAGTTTGCCGCATTGATATTGCTAAGAGTAAAGGATAGCTGACTCCATTGCCAATCAAGTTGCTCTTGGTTATCTCCCAGGAACACCCATTTCCCTGATTGAAAATTTTTAATTTTGTAGATCCATTTTTGATGAGCTTTTTTTGCACTCATACTATTTACTTTTAAAGTGAGAGATGTTTTTCCTGCAAGGATGAAGTCTTGAGAAAGAGTAAAGTTAAAAATTCCACGAAATCCTCTAAAGGTGGATTCAAAAAACTGGATGTATTTATCCCAGTTATCTTCGCTACCTTCTTGATCTTGAAGCGTTAAAACTTTAATAGATTGGTCATTGCTCATTCTTCCTTTTTTTATATCGATAGAAGAAGGATGAAGTGTGTAACTCTCTGGAGTTGGTGGTGGAAGAGGAGTTGGAGTAGGGTTAGGAACTCCATCATCTCCAGCGAGAAGATCGTGAAAATAACTCCAAAGAGGTTTTGTCATGGGAACCATATCGCGATTAAAGTACCACCAAAAAATTCCTTTAACATAACGAGGATGATTGATGACAAGATCTTGATAGTAATAGGTCAAAAAGCTCTCTTCTTGCCCTGTTTGTTTTTCATTATTATCTTTTGACCCTGCTTCCCCGATACCCAAAAGAGCGTTAGGGAAAACACTACCAAGTTCATCAAAAACATTTTGCCAGTTGGGTTTATAATTATTGCAATCATTTTCATAGTAGCTTACAAAAACGTAATCAATATTATCTTTCATGTCTTGAGGAATATTGGCCTTGGCCCACGTCATCATGTGCTCACTTGGTTGTGACCAACAATTATCTGTTGCATGGCCTACACCATTATTATAAGTCCCGTTGTAATAAAGAGTAATTGCTGTTTTATAACCTCTTTCTTTAGTGAGCTTGTAGGCCCCATAAACCTTTTCCATAACAGAAGAAGCAGATCCTAGCCAAATACCGTTGATTTCATTTCCCACCTCCCAAATACTTACTTTGTCGCCAAAAGCATCGAGATATTCTTTTGTTCGATTGAGATAAGTGGAAGTTGAAGTACTTTTGACATAATAAGAATCAAGAACTTCACCCATGATGAAAGTAAGAGGGGAAAGGGTGTTGATTGCATTTGTGTAATACGATGCCTTAACATTTTCATCAAAGACAATTCTTGTGGTCATTTTTCGAGGAAGAGATCCAATGCTATTTTTAACATCACTGAGTTGGGCCACATCATCAACAGTGATTCCATAAATAAAGTCATTTGCTGCTTGGAGGTTAAAAGAAAGAAGAAATGCGAGGAGGATTTTTTTTTTCATGCTTCCCTCATCGGCAGAGCATAAAATTACTAAAGGGTATTAGCTAAAAAAGCGTAAGCGGATAACAGTCCATAAGGCCTCGAAAACAATAGGAAGTCCCATTTTTGATTGCCCGTCTCGTCGTTCGTAAAAAATAATGGGAACTTCTTGAATGCGAAGTTTTCTTGACCAAAAACTATAATTCATTTCAATTTGAAAGGAGTAGCCATTGGAACTGATTTTGTCTAAATTAATTTTTCTTAGGGCCGTTGTACGCCAGCATTTAAAACCACCTGTTACATCAAAAATCTTCATTCCTGTAATAAAGCGCGTGTAGAGTGAAGCAGCATAGGAGAGAAGGAGGCGGTGAATTGGCCAGTTAATAATGCGAATGCCTCCTACGTATCGAGAGCCGATGATAAGATCGTTTTGCTCTACTTGTGTGCGCATAACTTGGAGCTCTGTTGGATCGTGAGAAAAATCGCAGTCCATCTGAAAAACAAAATCATAATCGCGTTCGAGGGCCCATTTAAATCCAGCGATATAGGCCGTTCCAAGGCCTAGCTTTCCACTGCGGCAGATGAGATAGAGGCAAGAAATTTTCTCCATAAGGATTTTGACTTTTTCTGCCGTCCCATCTGGTGAGCCATCATCAATAATGAGGATATTGAGTTCAGGGTAAAGTTCATGAAGTTTATGAATCATGGCCTCTATATTATCGATTTCATTGTAAGTAGGCACAACTACGAGGGATTTTTTAAAACTTAACATAGAAAAGAAGTTCCTTGAAAATGAAGATATTCAAGGGGCAATTAAGCATGAATGGTGCTGTTGTGCAATTTGAAAAATTTAAGAAGCGGGATTTGGTGAAGTGTAAGGCCTTCTTTTATTTTTATAAAATTGACAGAGATAGCCTTTCTCTTTGCCTAAAAACTGATAATCAGTAGGGATTACACCAAAAAGAGTGAGAACATCAAAGTCATAGGGTTGACCATCAATTTTTACCATAACGGCATCATGAGGGACGAGAGGAAAGATGCCTTTCGTTCTAGAAAAATCGTTGCTATTTTTTCCAAAAATTCTTTCCAGAAGAGTCAATAAAACAGTAGTAAATTCCTTGCAGCTACCGGCGCCCACTTCTGCAACTTTGTTAGCATTTTTTTCATAGAGAGTCTTCCATTTGACACCAGGAAGTCCATTGATGCCAAAAGTGCTAGAGTACTTAAGAAGATGGCGCGCAAGACAGCCCGCGATACAAACTTTTTGACTTGTCCCCATTTTTTCACTTTTAATTTTTTTGTCAAAGGCGTTGTAGATTTTTTCTAGTTCTAAGTTTTGCTCAGGCGGGTTCTCTGCATCGCATTTATTAAAAATAATTTTTTCTTTGAGACTCGCTAAAGATCCATCAAGACTGGGAAGATAGCGTGGTCCTTCGCCGCGAATTATTTGGGTTTTATCATTTAAGTAAGTTTTCGGAATTGTACCAAGACAGTTTTTGATGGCCTTGTCATATTTTGAGAGATAAGGGGTCTTATCAATTCGGCGACGTTTAGATTATCTTTTCTGTATGATTTTTCTTTTTGCTTTTTGAATGATTTTTCGAGGAAGATCTTTCACTTTATTCACTGAACGCCTTGTTCTAGGAAAAGAAGTCACCTTTCCTGCTTGAAGGTGAAACCCAAAAAAAGAAGAAAAGGAAAAAGTAAAAATAAGAAATGCTTTTATCATAAGAGATAATCCTTATTAAAAACGAGGACAGCTGTAACAGTCATCTTGTTCTTTTTGTTTGGCAATTTTGCGCGCTTTTTCAATAAATTGATAAAAGTGATGAGTGGCCTTTTGCCCCATATTACTATCGAGAAGCCAAGCGTATTTTTTGATTCCTTCTAGGCGATGGGCCAATGCAGGAATAACTTCTTCTCCGCGGTGAACAATGTTTTCTTCATCAATGTAATGAATGACTTTGTGGCAATCACTCTCAGAGAGATTATTTTTGATACCCAAGGGAAGTTGTTCAAAATCTTCAAGAGAGACAAATTCGAGAAACTCTTCGGCCTTAAGATGCTTGAGCAGCTCTTTAAAACGATAGCAAAGAGGACATTCTTTATCATAAAGAAGAATTCCTTTTTTTTCTTTTATTTCTTTATTGTATTCCATTAAAAACTCCAAATTCTTGCCATGTTGATTGACGGTATCGATTAGTGATGATGTTAAAAATATTGCGCTTTTCATCGCCATTAATTTGCGCTTTTCTCATGGCCTGTTCACTGGCCTGCTGTTGAGAAAAATTTAAAATTTGAACATTGTTGTTTTGCCCGCCCTGTTTTTTTCGCTGCGCCTCTTGAAGCTTTCTCATGTATTCTTCAGCGGCATAAGAATCACTATCGCGACCTCTATTGGAATTATTTCCCGAATTCGCCTGACCATAAGAGAGAATGCGATCTTGACGATAGGATTTATTTGTCTTTACTTTTTTTAAATCACTGACAGAGATATCAAAGGGATTGTTGTGAAATTTTTTCATCATGGCCTCGGCCTTAGGATCGCTGGGAGAAGCGGCAATGAAACGTGCGAGATTAGTGGGAAGCCCTAGCGAATTGAGGGCCTTGGCCGTTTTGTTTTGTTTGTTATTGAGGTCAACACCGGGAATACCATTAATTCCGGCAAGAAGTTTTTTAGCGGCGTTGAGTTTAGCAAGACCATCACTTTTTAAATTATTTAAACTCGCTTTGCCGCGAAAAAGTTGACCTGTAGGAGCAAACTCATTGTTCATATAAGCGCTTCCAAGTTCTCCGACAGCGAGATCTTGAAAGGCCACATCAAAACAACTGTTGTCATTTTGGCAGTGACACTTAGGATCACTTTTGAGTTTGCTATCAACACATCCGGCCAGCATGGAGGGATTTTTCAGGTCGAGGTTATCGGGGATAAGTTCTTCGGGCACACAGTACTGAGGATCATCGCTTGTTTCTTCTTGAGCGCAATAACAAGTTTTCTCAGAGATGGGATTGCAAACACCTTCCATATTGCGAAGATCATCAGCAATGTCGCGAATGGCATCTCGGGATTTTTTGGCGCGATCAAGTTTGATGGCAAAATAGGCCGTAAGACCGGCCGAGGCACCAAGGCGGACAAGGTAGTTCCCTTTTTGTTTAGCAGAGGAAGGACCAGTGAGGATTCCTCTTTTGGCGATGAGAGCGGCATAACAACCCGTTGTTGCTCCCCAGCCTGCTGTTTGAAAGATGGCCGCTTTGTAGCGACTGTCGTGGGAGTCGGCGGCGCGATAGAGAATTTCTACCTGCTTTTTTGATTCATCCATAGGGGTATTGGCGAGGCGGTTGTCATTGGTATTTTGATAAGTTGAAGCAAGAATTTCTGTGGCCGTTGGAATCATGGCACAAACATCGCGGGACTCTTTATCTTTTCCTGCTGCATTTTTATAGTTAAGGGGAACAAAGGAAAAAACACCATACATTTTTGTAACTGCTTGAATAAGTCCATCGGCCGTTTTTCCAAGAATAGGTTCTTCTTGTCCTTGACAGCCCTTTTCGAGGTCTTCTTTTTTACACTTTTCCTCACCCAGTCGTTTAATATAACCTTCGTGAATATAGTTTTCTTGCAGGCGAATCTCTTCGTCGGTGAGCCCTTCGCCGTTGTGAGAATCTACTGACTCATAGGCGTAGATAAGATTTTCACTGATTAGTGCGAAGAGGAGAGTGAGTAAAAATAAGCTATTATTTGCCTTCATTTTATTTTAATTCCTGTATATACTCTTTTCGGACAGTGAAATATTTTTGTGAGTAAATTTTCTTTATTGATGGAGTAGGGGAGCATTTTTCCAATGAATCGACCAAAAACCGACCAATCACCTAATGAACAAGACATTTCTCATTCTATGGCCCATTATCTTTTGGCCATTCATCGGCTGAAGGAAGATAAGGGGTATGCTCGTGTGACGGATATTGCTCGCTTGATGAATATTACCAAGGGAAGTGTTTCCATTGCTTTGACGAATCTGAAGAAGCGCAATTTTGTTCAGGAAGAAGATGAGAGTAAGTTTCTTTTTTTGACAGATGATGGGCATAGTGAAGTTCATAAGATTTTAAGTTCACGGACTCTTTTATATTACTTTTTTAAAGATGTACTTGGTGTGAGTGATGAGAATGCTCATCGAGATTCTTGTATGATGGAGCATCTCTTGGGAGAGGAGTCTCGAGAGCGTTTTTTTACTTATATGAAGAATCATACTGTTTTAGAGGGGGCTGGTAAAAAAACAGATTGCCAAATTGAAATAGGACTTGATCTTTCTAGTTTTAGTAGTGCCGCTGAGTTTGAAGAGTCACAAAAAGGCGACACTTACCTTTAGTCATTTAATTACAAAAGGTGCCAGCAACTAAATGGTAGCAAGGGCGCGTTAATTTATTAAATTTTTTTCTATTGATTTTTTTTAATGCAGTATTGCTACCATTTAGTTGCTGGCACCATTTATGGTTTTTGATAGAAGAGGACTCTTTTTGTTCCTGGTTTATTCCAGGGGCAATGAATAAGAGTGTACATAAGATAATCGGTAAAAGTCATTGTTGTGTAGTTGGGGGTAAACCAATGGCGCAAAATAATTTCACTTCGTACAAAATGAATCCTATCGATATTTGGTAAAAATGTATCAGTAAAAATATAATCGTAAAGTGGATAGAGAGTCTTTTTATTAAAAGAATAATGAGGATGTCTATAAAAATACCAACTAAGTGGCCACAGTGCACTTCCCTGAACAAGAATATGCTTCTTTCTTTCTTTGGCAATTCTGCGAGCAATTAAATGAATTTCTTCATCTGTTTGTACTTGTGAAATAAACTCCCTTTTATTACCGAGAAAAACAATATTGGTTAAAATATTCTGATAGAGATGAAAACAGCAGAATAGAGCAATGATTTTTTTATTAAAATGATATTTATATTCACGAAAATAAAGAGTCAGAAAAAAAATGCCAGGAGCAAAAACATAAAGAGAAAGCCAAGGAACTTTTTCTCCTAAATAGCTGTAAGTAAAAAAACTAGCATAGAAAAGATAGCTGCTAAAGGCCAATAATTCTCTTTTTTCTTTTTTAAATATCGTTGTGCTGATTATTGAATAAAAAAAGAGGAAGACGATAAAAAAAAGATCAAGTGATATTTTAGGTCGAACAAAATCTAACCATTGAAGAGGAATAAAAAAATAAGTCAAAAGAGAAAGAGCAAAAAGAAAAAAAGTAAGAAGAAAATAGATCTTTTTTCGGAATGCCAGGTGAACAATTTGAAAGATAAAGACCAGAGTAAAAAAAGTCTCATACCAACTAAGAGAAAAAAAATGATAGCTGAAAGGGCCCTTAAGTCGTTCAATCGAATGTTGATTAAGCCAGTAGGAAAATGATTGGCCAAAGAGATTTTCAATAATAATTTCATTGTGGCGAAAAAAGGAAGAGTAAAGTGCTAGCGTAAGAGTGATCCCTGCTAAAGACCCCATTAAAAAAAGAGTTTTGTTTTTTAAAAGAGAAGAAAATTTTGACCAGAGATAAGATTTTTTGTCAAATAAAAATTCATAGAGAAGATACCCCGAAAGAAAGGCCACATAGACAAAACTGTTTTCTTTAATAGAGAAAAGAAGAAAAAAAGAAAGTGGTGCTAAAAAAGAGAATATTTTTTTTGTCTTACTCAAAAGAAAATAGAAAAAGAAGAAAAGAAAAAAAAGCATCGGTCCATCATGTCGTGGAAAACGAGACCAGAAAACAAGGGTTGGTGATGAGGCCAAAAAAAAAGTGAGAAGAAGAACACTTTTTCTTCCTAGCTGTTTTAAAAAGAGAAGAGGGAAAAAAAGATAACTCATACCAAAGAAAACAGAAAAAAGGCGAATGGCAAAATGAGAAGATCCAAATAACCATAAAAAAGGATAGTAAAAGTTGTAAAGAAAAGGACCATGCAAAAGTGGGTTGTAGCGATAAAATCCTGAAATTGGATTTTTAAAAAAATAAGAAGCATAAATAGCGTGCAGGGCCTCATCATGATGAAAAGGGCGTTCGTCTAAAAGATAAAGACGAAAGAAAAGACCCATGAGAATAATAAGAGCATAGATGAATTTATTCATGCAAAACAGTATATTGTTCTTTTGTTATGGGATGAAAATTTTTAATATTATTTTCTTTCAGAAACATTTGGTTAAACCAATGATTTTTTCGTGATAAATACTGCTTTATAAAGTGAGGCTTTTGCTTGGGGATGGAGAGATAATATTTATGACTATACGCCGATTTCTTGCGAGAAATAGAGCGATAAATTTCTTGAAAAGGATTCATCATGCCGATGAGAAAAATCAAAGAAAAAACAAGTGTTTTTTTGTTTTTTTGAAAAAACTGAAAAAACAAAACCATTAAAAAGAGAATAGATGTTCTCATGGCCAAATCATTGAAATAACCAATTTTCACAAAACAAAGAAGAAAAAGAAAGAAAATTGATTTTTTAGCGAGAAAATCTTTCTTACTTAATAAATAAAAAATAAAGGCCTCAAGGAAAAAGAAAAGAAGAAGAACAAAAGAAGGAGATATAAATTCAATCTTTTCACCACTAACCTTTGAAGAATAGTAGGCAATAAAAAAAGACCCAATAAAAAGAGAAGGGATATGTTTAATAGTCTTTCGGTAAGAAATAAAAACAAGAGTTGAAAGAAAGACAAAAGGCGACCAGAATAGAGTAAGAACAGAAGTAAAATTAAGATTTTCTTCATGAATTTTTTCTTGACTCATCATCAATGAAAAAAAAAGAAGAGCGGGAATAAAATGCTGAGGGACCCAAAAAAGAAGAGTGGTTATAGAAGAAAATTGTATTTGAGGGAACCAAAACTCGATATGCTCTCCCCAATAAGGCAATCTTTCTTTTGTAACAAGAAATCCTAAAATATCAAGGCCGCTGGCAAAAATAAAAAAAAGAATAAAAAGGAAGTATCTTTTTTTTTGTATGCGAGATGAAAGTTGGTGAAAGGCAAGCATAAGCCCCATAAGAGTCCAGATAAGTTGATAGACTCCGATATATTTAAGAGATGTTAGCGAGGCCAAAAAAGATGCAGGGAGGTAATAGGCCGTATAGTACATGAGATTTGTTATAATAGGAGGGTAGTCATAATAAATAAGATCATAGCGAACAGGCCAAGGGTTTTTAGCAAGGTCAAAAAAAATCTGATAGTGTTTTTGATAATCCCCATTTTGAAAGAAAAATCCTCCCATTCCTCCTAAAAAACACCAAACAAGAAGAATAAAGAAAAGAACGACAATGTGTTTATAAGAGAGGTATCGCTTAACTTTTTGGGTAAAAGAATTTTTAAGTCCTAAAAGCAAAGTAAAAGAAAATAAAATGGCCCAAGGAATTTTAAGATGGGTGAGGAAAAAAAGCAGAAGAGGAAAGGCCAAATAAAATTGTATCACCTTCGTTAGTTTAACTTAAATGAAGAGGATGATGACAGCGAAACTCATGTTCATGCCCAATAGATTCTATCGCCGGATAGGTGGCCGAGCACTCATCTGTTTTTTTCCAACAGCGAGGATGAAAATGACAGCCTGACGGTGGATTAAGAGGAGTGGGAACATCGCCCTCCAAAATAATTCTCTCTTTTTTGTGATGAGGGTCGGGCACAGGAATGGCAGAAATAAGAGACTTCGTATAAGGATGGGCCTGCATATGATAAAGATCCGCTGCATCGGCCATCTCCACCATATTGCCCAAATACATGACGGCCACTCTGTTAGAAATAAATTCCACGACCTTGAGATCATGAGCAATAAAAAGATAGGTGAGTTTAAACTCTTTTTGCAAATCCATGAGAAGATTGACAACTTGGGCCTGAACGGAGACATCAAGGGCCGAGACAGGCTCATCACAGACAATAAACTCAGGTCGTACGGCCAAAGCGCGCGCAATACAAATACGTTGGCGCTGACCACCGGAAAACTCATGAGGGTATTTATTGATGGCATCTTTGGGGATTTGCACATAATCAAAGAGTTTAAAAATTTCTTTTTGGATATCTGCTTTATGTTTTACTAATTTATGAATAAGAAGAGGTTCTGCGAGAATCTCTCCCACTGTCATTCGAGGATTGAGAGAAGCATAAGGATCTTGAAAAATAATTTGCATTTTTTTTCGCATAGAGCGCAGTTTTTCTCGCTCCATGGTGGTGACGTTCTCTCCGTTAAAAAAGACTTCCCCGCTTGTCGGTTCAATAAGACGAAGTAGTGTGCGTCCAAGAGTGGATTTTCCACAACCTGATTCACCCACAAGTCCCAGTGTCTCGCCTCGCTTAATGGAAAAGCTGATATTGTTAACGGCATTGACGTGACCAACCGTTCGGCCCCAAAGACCACCTTTAATGGGAAATCTTTTGGTTAAGTTTTTTACATCAATGAGTATGTCGTTCATGATTTTTTGTCTCCATTGAGGGATTTAAAGGATGAAAACAGGCCACAAGGTGTTCTTCATTGTGAGACTGTTCAACGGCAGCAAGGGTAGGAATATGTCCTCGCTTGCGGCAATCATCTTGTGCGTGAGCACAGCGGTCTTGAAAACTGCACCCGGCCGGCAAATTGAGTAAAGAAGGAACAATTCCGGGAATAGTTTTAAGACGCTGTGTTTTTTCTTGCTCTTTAGAAGGTGCTAAACTGGGAATAGATTCTAGCAGACCTTGCGTATAAGGATGAGTGGGATTACTAAAAAGTTCGCTGACACTGGCGCTTTCTACAATTTTACCGCAATACATCACTGAAACTTCATGGCAAACTTCGGCAACGACACCAAGATCGTGAGTAATGAGAATAATTCCCATCCCCATTTCTTCTTGGAGTTTTTGCATCAACTCGAGAATCTGTGCTTGAATAGTTACATCCAAGGCAGTTGTTGGTTCATCGGCAATAAGAATTTCAGGGTTGCAAGCAAGGGCCATGGCAATCATCACTCTTTGGCGCATTCCTCCCGAGAGCTGGTGAGGATATTCGCGAATTCGCCGCTCAGGTGCTGGAATTCCCACCAGTGAAAGGAGATGAACGGCGCGCTCCGTGGCCTCTTTTTGCGAGAGTTTTTCGTGTAAAAAGAGAACTTCTTTGATTTGATTACCCACCGTATAGACGGGATTGAGGCTGGTCATGGGTTCTTGAAAAATCATAGAGATGCGGTTTCCTCGAATGGAGCGCATTTCTTTTTCACTTTTCTTTAAAAGATCCTCACCGCAAAAAAGCACTTCCCCACTGCTAATTTTTCCAGGAGGGTTAGGGATGAGTTGCATTAATGAAAGGGCCGTTACTGATTTTCCTGATCCGGACTCCCCTACAATTCCCAGTGTTTTTCCTTTAAAGACATCAAAGCTGACATTTTGTATGGCATTGATGGTTTTTTCTTCAAGAGAAAACTGAGTGGTGAGATTTTTGACTTCCAGTATTTTTGTCATGAGATTAATCCTTTCCTTTGAGCTTGGGATCAAGGGCATCGCGAAGAGCGTCACCTAGAATATTGAGGGCCAGCACAATGACAAACATAAAAAGGGTGGCCGCTGCTAATTGCCACCAAACTCCGCGGGCCAGTTCTAGTTTAGCGTCATCAATCATGGTTCCCCAGCTTGGTGTTCCTTGAACACCTAGGCCAATAAAAGAGAGGATAACTTCTGACTTAATGGCCGTTTGAAAGAGAAGAGAAAATTGAATAATAATGAGATGAGAGACATTGGGAATGATGTGAACAAAGAGGCGGCGACCGCGGCTTGCTCCTAGGGAGAAGGCCGACTGAACGTAGTCGCGGTCTTTGTGGCGCATAACTTCTCCGCGAATAATACGGCATAATGTTACCCAGTAAGTAAGCCCTAGGGCCAAATACACAGAAAAAATTCCCTTTCCTAAAATAAAAGTGATGGCAATGAGAAGCATGATGTTGGGGATGGACGAGAGCGTCGTGTAAAACCAAACAATAATTTCGTCCACGATGCCACCAAAAAAGCCTGCAATGGCCCCTAGTAAAACACCGATAACAACAGAGATAATCCCCACAATAAGCCCCACCGACATGGCCACTTGAGTGCCTTTGATGGCCTTATAGAGAACGCTTCGGCCAAAGATGTCTGTACCAAAGAGAAGGCGAATATCCTCAAAGGAAGGAGGAGCGTAAGAAGGGCCAATACTTTCCGACCAGTCGCTGACAATGATGTTGCTGTAGGTGAGAAAGGCCGTCAAAGAGTAGAGCCCTAGAATAATAAGGGAGGTAAGGGCCATTTTATTTTTGCTCAAACGTCTAAAAGCATCAGACCAAAGGGAGCGTCCTTTGAGAGGAATAGGTTTTTGGTGATTTTCTCTATTATTCATAGTGCTAGCATCTACAGTTGTTGTATTGGATGATGAAGAAGAAGGTGAAGACATGGATTAAACTCCCTATTTAAGCCGCACGCGCGGGTCTACAACCGTGTAGAGAACGTCAGTTAAAATACTAAAGAGGATGTAACCTACTGCAGAGAGGACCGTCATGGCCTTAATAACGGGAAAATCTGAAGAGTTGATGGCGTTAAGTGTGATGCCACCAAGTCCAGGAATACTAAAGAAACTCTCGAGAAGAAGGGCCCCTAGAACTAAAAAAGGAATTTGGATAACAACATAGGTGATAATGGGGATCATGGCGTTTTTAAGGACGTGTTTGAAGAGAACGACATTTTCAGAGAGTCCTTTGGCCTTCGCTGTACGGACATAGTCTTGATAGACTTCATCAAGAATAACTGTTCGAAAAAAGCGAATATCAGGGCCGAGGCTGATAATAACCCAGATGATGCCGGGAAGAAGGATGTAGGGAATAAAATAGGGAAAGCCAAACTCATATCCAGAAATTTCAAACATATCCATTTTGTAAGCAAAGAACCACTGGCCAAAGAGGATATAGGCCAAAGAGGGAATACTCATGAGAGCAATACAGAAGAAGACGATGCTTTTATCTAATTTTCCGCCTCGATAAAGAGAAACAAATAAAGAAATAATAATGGCCAAAATAGTTCCAAGGGTGAAGGCCGGAATGGTGAGAGTCAGAGAGGGAATAGTTCCTTCTTTTATCATATAGAGGATATCTTGTTTGGTTACCCATGAACGACCAAAATCAAAAGTAAACGCCGATTTAACGATGTCGAGGTATTGCATAAAGAGAGAGCGATCAAGGCCGAGTTGATGGCGGAGTTCGGCCATTTGTTCAAGAGTGGCATGTTTTCCCAGTAAGACGAGAGTTGGATCACCAGCGACTACGTTAAATAGAATAAAGATGAGGAAGCAGACGCCTAGTAAAATAGGAATAACATAGAGCAATCTTCTCAAGACATAACTATAAATATTCATCTAATTTTTTCCCCTCTCCTTAAAATTTTTCTTCTAAGAGACGCTCTTTTTGTTTGGTATCGACATTAATATACATGGATCGATCGTGAGCAAAATCTCCTACCACAAAATTTTTAATCCAAGCATGTTGTACCACAACAGATGTGCGATGTAGTTCAAAAATAACAGGAACTTCTTCGGCGATATAACGGTTCATCTTTGTATAAAGGGCCGTTCTTTCGGGAGAATCTTGCATTGTTGATGCTTCTTTTACCATTTTGTTAAAGACTGGATCGTTGTAGTTGCTTCCATTGGCACCAGGGGAACCGTTTGGTCCATAGAGAATGGCAAAGAAACTCTCGGCATCGGGGTAGTCGGCAAGCCAAGCAATACTATGCATCATGCCTTTTCTCAGCTTAATTTTATTTTGCAATTCAGGCCATGGGTTTTGAATGGTTTTAATTTTAAGACCGAGTTTCTCTAAAGACATTTTTGTAAATTCGGCCATCTGTCTTGCATCGGTAGAGTTTGTTCCGTCGAGAGTAATTTCGGGAAGCCCTTTTCCTTCGGGATATCCTGCTTCGGCCAAGAGTTTTTTTGCTTTCTCAAGATTATATTGGCGGTACGGATTTTGAAATTTTTCGTCATAACCAGCAAGTCCAGGAGGTACTATGGATTGGGCCACAAGGGCGGTGCCGTTAAAGAAGAGCTTATTGTATTCATCGCCATTGGTGGCCATGGCAAGGGCCTGACGAAGTTTTTTATTTTGAAAGAGAGGAAGGTCATGGTTAAAGGCCGTGTAGCTAACGTCTTGAGAAGGTTCGATGAGAAGCTCTATCTCTTTTTGCTTCATTTCATCTGTTAATTCCATTTCACTGGTGAGAACAGAGCTGAAATTATCTTTAGGGATGGCGATGAAATCAATTTTTCCATCTTGGAATTTGAGCCAGCGAGGTTGAGATTCAACCATTACTTCAACGACAATTTTATCAAAAAAGGGAAGTTTTTTGCCGGCATCTTTAAGGAGACCTCTTTTGACAAATTCTTCGGCGGCCTCTGTGGGGTAGAATTTATCGCGAAATTTTTTGTTGCGCTGGTAGACAATTTTGTTGCTTTGATTAAAAGTATCTAGCGTATAAGGGCCAGTTCCAACGGGGTGATTGAGAAATTCTTGGCCATAATGTTCGACGCATTCACGAGGGACAATAAAACTAAAAGGCATAGCGAGTGCATAGAGAAACTGAGGAAAAGGTTCATTGAGGGTAAAAGAAAAGGTATGCTCATCAATAACTTTGAGTCCTTCAATGTCTTGACTATAATCAGGATTTTTTCTCCAGTCGTCGAGCCCTTTGATTTTTCCATCAATCATCCACCAGCCTTTGCTGTTTTCTTTGGGGTCGGCATTGCGCATAAAAGTGTAGCGGATATCATCGGCCACTAGCTCGCGTCCAATGGAGTTTTTAAAACATTTATTGTCATGAAAATGAACGCCAGGGCGTATTTTAAAAGTGTAAGTGAGCCCATCATCTGAAACAGTAGGGAGGTCTTGGGCCAGATTGCCTTGAAGGGTAAAAGGGCGTTTGAGGTAGTGATATTCTAGAAGTCCGTCATAGACGCGCGAGACTTCTGTTCCTGAATAGAGATCATCGGCCTGAATGGGGTCGATTCCTTTAATTTTTACAGCAACAGGGTAGTGGAAAACTTTCATCCCTTTATCTTCACCCTCTTTTGTAAAGCATGCGGCCAGCCAAAGGAGAGGAAGTAGCTTAAAAAGAGACTTCAGTGTTTTCTTAAGGTGCATATAAAACCTTTTGTTAATGATATCAAAGGGTTTTATAGTCAATTTGTTCTTCCCTGCCAATTAATTGTGAGAAGAAGTAAGTAAAAAATAGGCGTAACGCCCCCTTGCTACCATTTAGTTGCTGGCACCAAGAATGATGTTGAAGGTACCCAGGTTGATTGTTTCACCTGTTTCAAGTGTTACTTCGGGGAAATCTACTGTGAGTGCTTCTTGGTTTTCAGGAGAAAGGCGTCTTAAAATAAGATCTTCTTCATTTAAAAGATGATCTTTGAAATAAAGCTGTGTGATGACACTTCTGTGACCTTCGTGTTGAACAAGAAAATGAATATGTGGAGGTCTCCACCAATTTTGTGATGCAGGATACGCACCCGGAACAATAGTTTTAAACATATAAAACCCATGTTCATTTGTTTTCACATCGCCATAATATTGAAAATGGGGATCGAGAGGCGCCGTGTTGGGATCATTGGGATGATTGTACTTTCCACTTTTTGCCGCTTGCCAAATTTCAACGCGAGCATTTTCAAGAGGATTGCCGTAAACATCAAGAACATGTCCTTGAAGATAGATAACTTTCCCTTCGGCCATTTCTTCTGCACCATCAAGAATTGTTAAGTCAGCATCTGTATCATCGGGAAACTCATGAGGATAAAAAGGTCCTTTGGGTTGACGAGGAGTTGGATTATTAACAGGTGACCCTCCTTCCATTTCACCATCAAGAAAATAAAGAGCATGAAAGCGCTCATTATCAATGCGCGCAAAGAGAAGAGAGGGAAGAGCGATAAGTAAGAGCAAAAACGATTTTCGCATGAGAAAAACTCCAGGTTATTTATTGAATAAAAGGAGGGCCCTGTTTAAGCGAGAAAGAGGTATTATGCAAGGAGATTAAATTTTTTGAATTTGAAAAGTGACATGATAAAGGGGATGTTTGATGATGATCCTCTGAGAAGAGAAGCTCATGGATCCTATGTTTAATTTGTAGGTGACACTTAGCTCATCTAAGTTTGTCGTTTTTTTGAAATCTTTATTTTGAGAATAATCTAAAAGACGAGAGATGAGTTTCATGGCATCGCGAAGACCATTGATTATTTCTTGATTAAAGCGGGGAAGTTCTTTTTTTAAACGCCATGAAGGGATGAATAATTTTTTTTCTCTATTGTAGGTAAGTGATTCGCTAAAATGCATTGCCTCTTGTTCGCTTACTTTTAGGATGAGGTTTTCTTTTTCAAGAGAGAGTTCAAAATAAAAATAAAAGTTTTGCTGAGTTGTTATATCTGTGAGCTTGGCCTTTCCCCTTCCAAGAAAATTCATGGGAGAAAGAGAGGAGTCGAGGACAACTTCTTGATAGACAATTTTGTCATTTTTAAGAAGGTGCTGGCACCCTGAAAGAAAAAAGAGAAGAAAAGATCTCTTAAGGATTTTCAGCAAGTTCTTTTCTAAAGGCCTCAAAGTTTTCATAGCGTCCATGTTTATCTAAAAAGCGTTGATTATTGTAATAGAGTTCTTGGGCCTTATTGGTGTATTGGGCCGCTAAATAGGCCTCAATAAGATGACGCATGATAGTGGGATCATCTTTGATTTTTCCCTGGGCCGCTTCGAGTTTTTCAATGGCCTTAGGGTAATTGCCCAATTTGTAGTAGTAGAGGCCTAAAGAGTCAAGGATTTGTCCATTTTGAGGAGAATAAGTATAGGCCTTTTGGAGATAAGGAAAAGATTCTGTGATTTTTTCTTTTTCTAACAAGGTATAGCCAATAAAGTTGAGAGCGTCAGAGTGGTGTGGATTTTGCGCTAAGATTTTTTTAATTTGAGCATGGGCCTCTGTCAAATTGCCATTTTTGTTATAAAGAGAGGCAAGATAAAAACGGGTTTGAGAATTTAATTTTCGAGTCTCGTCTAAAGAAAGTAATTCTGCAATGGCCTGATTAAAATTCTTTTTTTCTTCAAAGTAATTTACTAAAAAAAGAGAGATTTCTAATTGTAGAGAAGGAAGTCTTTTTTTCTCCTTTTGAGCAAAAGAGATAAATTCTTCTTCTGTGACAATAGCTTTATCTTCTAATAGTGATTGGCGATAATTTTCCAAGATGAGAAGAGTGCTTTGTTTGCTGAGTTCATTTTCTTGTTTGATTGTTAGAAGGACAGAAGTGGCCTCGCTGTATTCTTTTAAATAGGAGAGGGTGATACCGTAATAGAAATTAATTTTATCAGAATCATGAATAACACTTTTTGCTTGGGTGAGATATTTTTTGGCCTTGAGGAATTCTTTTTCATTGAGATGAATTAAAGAGAGATTCACCAAGGCATCTACATGTTTAGGATAAGTTTTTACTGCTTTTGTGAGATATTTTTTGGCCTTTGGCGTGTCATTATTTTTTAAATAGTAACTGACAACTTCTTGGAGAATTTTTCCATCTTCTTGCCCTGAAGAGAGAAAGTTTTCGTAAAAAGGGATAATTTGATCCATTCGCTCGCTGGCCTTATAAGGGGCGGCCAAGAGTTTTAAGGCCTCTTTATTGGTGGGATCGGCCTCTAGAATATTTTCTAACTCTTTTTCTGCTTCGTGAAATTCTCCCTTAATAAGCATTAGTTGACTCATGGCCAGTTGGGCCTCTTTTTTAAAATAGCTTTGACGGCATTTTTTAAGGTTTCTCCATCGGCGAGCTTCATTTTTTTCAAGATAAAAAACTTTTGCATAGAGGCGACAGGCCTCGTGATTAATAGGTGAAGAGTTAATGGCCTTCTCTAGAATAGGACGGGCCTTCTTTATATTTGATTCAGAGAGGTAAATGCCGGCCAACATGATTTTTAAGTGGGGGGCATTCTTTAGAGAGAGTGATTCTAGGAGTTCTTTTCCTTCTTTAACTTTTCCCATACGGATAAGTTCAATACTCATTTTTTGCTGTATAAACAGACGCTCTTTTCCTTTTGTTTTTAGGGAGAGGGACTTGAACGTTTCATAGGCCTCTTTGGCCTTATTTTTAAGAGAAGCATCTTGAGCTTGAAGAAAAGAGAAGTAAGGATGAGGTTCTTTTTTTTTGGGAGTTTTCTCAGAAGGAGGAGGAAAGTGAGGTTTCGTGTGCCCACAGGCCAAGAAGAGGAAGAGAAATCCCAGGTAAAAAGAGAAATGTTTATAGTTCGAGGCATATTTTCTCATGCAATTTTTACTCCCTATTCTTTTAACTCATCGGAAAAAGGAAAAAAAAATAAAGGAGAGGGAGAAAAGAACCCTTGGGAAGCAATTTTTATCGAGAGGTAAAAAAAAATCTTTGACTTTTTTTATCAAGATGAAGGTATGGTGGTTGACAGCAGTGAAAAATGTTTGATACTTCATTGACCAGGAGCGGCCCATTAGTTTTAATGTAATTATTTTTAATAGATAAGTGTTATCAACAACTCTTTTTTTATAGGGGATTGAAGAATATGAGCGATGCAGTTGGAAAACCAGTTCGAGTCATCAAAAGATATCAGAACAGAAAATTATACGATACAGAGCAAAGTAGCTATGTGACGTTAGAAGAAATCTTTCGCATGATGAAAGAAGGTAAAGAAGTTATGGTTATCGATAACCGTACAGGTCAAGATATTACCTATATGACCCAGATTCAGCTTCTTTTTGAATTAGAGAGAAAGTGGGTAACAGCTGAAGATCACAGTCTTTTAATGAGAGTCGTGACGTCTGGACGCGGTGATTTCATCGATTACATCCGCCTTCTTGAAAATAAAGTCGCTAGCTTAGAAGGGAGCAAAAGTGAAGAGACTTCTCTTTCCTCGCACCATCTTTACAATGAGACTCAGGTAGAGCAACCTAGAACTCTAAACTAAAAACTTATTTTTTAAGGTGGGAGCATGAAAAAATTCTCAACAATCCTTCTTGCAGGCCTTCTTTTCTCTCTAACCCCTCTTTGTGCTCAAGACTATAACAGCGCAGTGGGTGATGTGGGAGCAGGAAATAGCAGCGGTGATGATGTCAATCAGCATAGCGTGGGTGTGGGGATTGGGGAGACTTTTTTAGTAGGAGATTTTGCTAACCAAGGTGAAAACTCCATTACCATGGATCTTTACTACGGCTATTCGGCCAGTCACTCTTTTGATGTGGTGGTGAATGGACACTATTCTAAACATAAAAATGCGGATCAGCGAAAAGTTGTCCTCCAAGGGCTAAATTTTGGAATAAAAGCAAAATTCTATCAGTTTGATGCCTTTTCTCCTTATGGTCTTGCAGGTCTTGGTTTTTATCGTCCCTACGCTACCCGGCCCGTTACTCAAAATGGTCAGACAACCATGGTGGAATCGGAAAAGAAAACGGCCTTTGGAATTAACTTGGGTGTTGGGGCCGATTTACGTCTAAACCGTCATGTGGAAGTAGGTGTTCTTGCTCATTACCACAATCCCTTTGATGTGAAGCAAAACACAGGTGATGATACTGTTGGTTCTTACTTTAAACTTCTTTTATTAGTTTCTTATGTTATTTAAGTCTCTAGCATTATAGACAACCTTAGGAATCTCATGCTGGAGCAGTTTCATCTCTTTACCGGTAAGGGAGGAGTGGGTAAAACTCTTCTCTCTTTGGCCTACGCTTATCATCTTACTCAAATGGGCAAAAAAGTTGTCCACCTTTCACTAGAACCCAATACCTCAAAGTTTATTGATTCTCTGGGAATCAAAGAGTTCTCTCACAGGGTGCTTGACCTCAATGAAAGCAGTTTTCACTACATTACGCGAAAGCTGGGAAAAGTGGTGGCCACTCTTATTACTCACGCTCCTTTTTATAAGGCCGTCTTTGATATGGTTCCAGGAATGGGCCATATTGTAAGCCTCGGCCAAATTATTGATTATCTCGATGAGGAAAAAGAGACTTACTTTATTCTAGATGCTCCTTCATCAGGTCATGTTCTCACCATGTTTCAATCACTGGATTTTTTTGGTGATATCTTCTCTTCAGGTATTATTTTTAATGATATCCAAAAAATGAAGAAAACCCTGCAAGATCAACAGCGTTGGAAGATTCATCTCATTTCACTCCCTCAATCCATGCCACTGCAGGAAACCAAAGAGTTGGCCACACAGATAGAACAGATTTTTCCTCATCAGTATGAGCTTATTTTTAATAGTTGTTGGTCGGAAGTCAAAGAGCTTACAGAGCATCAAAGCTCACTTCATGAACATTTGGCAAAAAAATATCAGATGGAAGAAAATCTTCTTAAGACAATACCTTCTGACTCTTTGAGGATTCCCTTTATTTTAGAGGAAGATCCCTTGAAAATTATTAAAGAAATTTCTCTCCTTTTTGCCAAAGGAGAAAATCAGTGAACTCTTCTCATAAGATACTTAAGCGCCTTGAGATGTTTTGCGGAACAGGGGGGGTAGGTAAAACCACCCTTGCCGCTTCTCGCGCTATTTTTTATGCCAAACAAAAAAAGAAAGTTCTTCTCATTACGATTGATCCCTCACGCCGCTTGAAAGATTTTTTTGCTATCACAGATGAAAGGGCCGGAACGCTAGAGCATGTTGAGGTGGAGGATTGTAAGCTAGACGTTTTATTGATGAATCCTCAAGAGACGATTCGTCGTTTTACCAATATTGACGAAGTTGATGAGACAAAAGGAAGGAGAGTTCTTGATATTCTTTTTCGCCCTTACGGTGGGATGAATGAATTAATGGCCCTCATGGAACTCTATTATCGTTATCAAGAAAATATTTATGATTACATCGTCTTAGATACGCCGCCAGGTCCGCATTTTGTGGATTTTTTGGCCAGCACCCACAAATACAAACTTTTTTTTCACAAGAGCTTTGTGGAAATTTTTGATTTTATTATTGGCAACAAGAGTTTTATTTTTGAAAATCTTCAAGAGGATAGCGACAAAAAAGTTAAAGAGAAGGGAGGGCTTTTTGCTAAAATTGTGGCCTCTGGAATAAAAAAGATTCTCTTTTATTTTAAGAAGGTAACAGGCGAATCGTTTCTTTTAGAATTTATCGAGGCCCTTCACTTTATTTATCAATTTAAAGATCCTTTTTTGGCCGCTTCACGTTTTCAGCAAGACATTCTTCAAGGAGACCAAGGAGGTCTTTTTTTAGTAACCTCTGTTGAACAAGATAAGTTCTCTGATGCCCTTGTTCTTTTTAAAAACTCACGCCAATATTTACCTCAGGATTTCACCCTTTTGGTGAATAAAGTATTTTTTTCCTTAGAAGAAGAAAGACCTACGAGTGATGTAAAAGAGATTCAGCAGTTTTATAAACTTATAGAAGGCCGAGAAAAAAAAGTCCTCTTCCTCGCAAAAGAAAATTTTTCTTCTCTGAAATATTTCCCTGAAATTCTCACCGAATCGCCTTCTGAACAATTGATGAATTTGTTGCCATCCTGGGATTAAAATGAGAGTCTCCTTGCCTGGTCATGGATCAAGTGAGGAATAAAATGAAGATTAACTCTCTAGTGGACCTAGAAAATTTTGTCTGCTCTCATTGGAATGAAATCAACTCTTATCTCGATGAAGAATTTAAAACTTTTGCCCCCCCTCTTTCTACCTCTGTAGATATTCGTGAAGCAAAAGATCGTCTTGTTCCTGTCGATAATAATATCTATCCGGCGGGTATGAATAATTTGTGTGAGCTAGATTTAAGAGGTTGTAAAGATCACTACGACGAATATTTCTCTCAATTAGAAGAAAATCGCGGGAAAAAATTTGATTGTATTATTATCTATCCCGAGTCTCACACCAAAAACCTTTTTTATCTCAATCATCTAGCGGCATTGATGAAGGCCATAAAACAGTCCCGAGGGCAGGTCTTTTTTGCTACTTTAGACGAGACACTCTTTGAGGGAGAAAATACAGAAACGTTAACTTTAACATCTCAATCAGGGACAAAAATTCTCTATCATCGCTTACATCAAAATAGCGAGGGAGAGCTTTTCTTTTTTGATGAAAAAGAGAGCAAAAAAACAGTTGAAATGATTGTTCTTAACAACGATCAATCAGTCCCTATTGATATTAATTGGGACAACGTTCAGGCCGTTGTCTCTCCTAGACCTAAAATGGGATGGCATTGGCGGCAAAAATCAACTCACTTTTCTCGCTATGCTCAAGTCGTCCAAGAATTTTGCGAGAAGTTTTCCATTGAAGAAAAACTTTTAAGTGCGAAGTTTTCAGTTGTGGATAATGTCGATTTTTACGGCAATACAGGCATCGATAAACTTAAAGAGGCCAGTAAAGATCTTTTCTCTCAATTAAAAGAAGGGCAAAAAATTTTTCTCAAGGGTGATAAGGGAACTTACGGAATGGGGATTAAGGTTATTCACTCTCCGGAAGATCTTGAAAAACTCAACCGAAAAGATCGCAATAAATTAGATGCCGGAAAAAATAAAATAAAGTTTACTTCTATTTTACTTCAAGAATCTATTGAAACTACTATCTTTCATGAAAAGATACCTGCTGAAATTACCATCTATTGTCTTAACGGACGAAGCGTAGGCGGTTTTATGAGGGCCAATTCATTGAGAGGAACAGAAGACAATCTCAATGCCAAAGGAATGGTGTTTCATAAATTTTGTATCAGTGAAATCAGGCAAGATGAAACACAAAAGAAAAAAGAAGCGCTTTATTCGATTGTGGCCCGTCTTTCAACATTGGCCGCCAGTAAGGAAAATTTATAGCTAAAAAATAATGAGAAAGGAGAGGGAAACAATGAAGCACTGTACTCACATTTTAGAGGCCATTGGGAATACTCCCATTGTGAAACTCAACAAAGTCGCCAAAGAAGTTGAAAGCGAAATTTATGTAAAATTAGAATACATGAATCCAGGTGGATCTATTAAAGATCGTATTGGAAAATATATTTTAGAAGAGGCCGTCAAAAAAGGAGATCTTAAACCTGGTGGAACTATTATTGAAGGAACATCAGGAAACACAGGTGTTGGTCTTGCCATGTATGCGGCCATTCATAATCATAAATGTATTTTTGTCTTGGCCGATAAGCAATCAAAAGAGAAAATTGACAACTTGCGGGCCTTTGGCGCAAAGGTAGTGGTTTGCCCTACTAATGTTGCCCCCGAAGATCCTCGTTCTTATTACAGCGTTTCAAAACGCCTCTCTCAAACCATTGAAAATTCTTATTACGTCAATCAATACGATAATCTCTTCAATCGCGAGACTCACTTTAACCACACAGGTCCGGAAATTAAACGACAAACAGAATTAGACTTTGATGTGTTTATGGCCGGCGTGGGGACAGGAGGAACGATTACGGGGATTGGAAGTTATCTTAAGAGTCAGAAAAAAGAGATGAAGGTGGTGGGTGTCGATATTGAAGGATCTATCTTGGCCCATTATCACAAAACTGGCGAGATGAGTGAAGCGCATCCCTACGTGCTTGAAGGAATTGGAGAAGATATTATTCCCGGCAATTTGGATATGAAAGTCATCGATGAATTTGTCACCGTCTATGACAAAGAATGTTTTCTCATGACCAGAAAGCTGCTCTCGCAAGAAGGAATTTATGCCGGAGGAAGTTCGGGCGCTGCTATTGCAGGTGCTATTCGCTATGCCAAAACCCTTAAAACTCCCCAGAAAATTTTAGTGATTTTACCTGACTCGGGAAATCGTTATGCTTCAAAAATTTATAATGATGATTGGATGCGTGACAACGGTTACATGGAAAATTCTTTTAATGTGATGGTGCGCGATGTACTCAAAAACCTTCACAAAGAAGAGCGTTCTCCCATTGTAAAAGTAACAGACTCTATGACCATTAAAGATACCATTGAATTGATGGAAAAATATGGTGTCTCCCAAATTCCCGTTGTTTCAGGAAAAGATATCATTGGCGTTGTAGTGGAAAAAAATATTCTCCGTCCTCTCTATGAGAATAAATTACAATTAACAGATAACATCTCTCTAGCAATGCAAAAGAATTTTACCGTGGTGACGCCTAGTGATTTCTTAGATAAAGTCACGGACGCTTTAGTGAAAAAAGAAATTGTCTTTATTCAACATGAAAATAGCGAGCTAGAAATCTTAACAGATATTGATGTTTTAGCTTTTATTTCACATCCGTAAAAGAAAACACGCAAAAGGTTTTTTATGAATTCAACTATCTGTGTTCACGCTGGAGGTCATCCCGACAAAGAAACGGGGGCCATCATGCCTCCCATCTATCAAACCTCTACTTATGTTCAAGAGTCGCCAGGAGTTCATCGAGGTTATGAGTATACTCGAAGTCATAATCCTACTCGGACACGCTTAGAAGAGGCCTTATCTGAGCTTGAGGGGGGCAAGTACGCTTTAAGCACAGCAAGTGGTCTCTCGGCAGAAATGCTCATTATGCATTCGCTGGAAAAAGGATCAAAAGTTCTTTGCGGTGATGATGTCTATGGGGGAACCTATCGGCTTTTTAATAAAGTTTTTTCATCCTTACATGACTTTAGTTTTGTGGATACAACAAACCTCAATTTAGTAGAAGAAAACCTCAAGGCCCTTCGGCCAGCGATGCTTTGGTTAGAGACACCTAGCAATCCCTTGTTGAAAGTGACATCTTTGAAGGAAGTTATTGCTCTTGCTCATAAGTATCAATGCCGCGTCGTCGTTGATAATACCTTTCTAAGTCCTATTCTGCAGAACCCTTTAAAGTTTGGCGCCGATATTGTTCTTCATTCTTTAACCAAATATATCAATGGTCATAGCGATGTTGTGGGTGGTGCCATGATGACTAATTGTAAAGAGACTTATGACAAACTTTTCTTTTTGCAAAATGCCATTGGCCCTTCCTCATCACCCTTTGATAGTTGGCTTGTTTTGCGCGGAATTAAAACACTCTCTCTTCGCATGAAGGCCCACTGTGAAAATGGATTAAAAGTAGCGTCTTTTTTAGAAAAGCACTCAAATGTAGAAAAAGTTCTCTATCCTTTTCTTCCTTCTCATCCTCAGCATTCTATTGCTGCTGAACAGATGAAAGGCGCTGGAGGAATGGTGACTTTTTTCATGAAAGGCGGACTGCCTGAGGCCAGAAGATTTTTAGAAAAATGCAAAATTTTTTCTTTGGCCGAAAGTTTGGGAGGTGTTGAATCGATGGTAGATCATCCGGCCATTATGACTCACGCTTCTATTCCTCAGAGCGAACGAGAAAAAATAGGACTAACAGATAATCTTGTTCGACTATCTGTTGGGATTGAGGATATTGATGATATTTTGAATGATTTAGATAATGCTTTAAAAAAGTAGAGATAAAAATAAAAGGAGAATTCATGAAGTTAAAAAAAATTTTAGCAACAGCGTTGCTGGGAGCAAGTTCACTTAATATGATGGGGTCAGGCTACGAAAAAGTGGTTTTATGGTCTGCAAAAAATTCAGGGATGGCCAATTCAGGTGCCTCCAGTATGGTCTCTGGCGCTGATGCCGTTTATTACAATCCAGCAGGGTTATCATGGGGATCAGAAGGAAAACTCACTAACAATAATTGGAATGATCATCAAGTATCAGTGAATTTTTCACCAACTCGTGTTCAATTTGAAGGAGCAGTTGTCTCTTCTGCACGCACTTCAGAGAGTGATGCTAGCTGGCTTCCTATTTCGGCCCTTTTGGCGTCTCATCGAATTAATAATCAGTGGGCAGTAGGATATGGATTTTATACTGCCGGTGGAACAGTGGCCAAACATTCTAATGTAGACTTTACATCTGTTAGTAGTCAATTTTCTAATTATCGACCAAATGTTAAAGCAGATATTACCTTAACAGAATTTGCTTTAAGTGGTGGTTATCAAATTAATTCCAATTTTTCAGTAGGGGCCGCTTGGCGAGTTTTAATGGTTCGCGGTGAATTTGCTTCAGCGAAAGTAAGTTATCTTGCTTCTAACAACCAAGCAGTTGCTATGAGCGGTGTAGAAGTTAAAGATCTTAAAGATGAAAAATACAATGGGTTTCGCTTGGGGATGCAGTATAAAAGCGATGATAGAAAATGGGGAATGGGACTTACTTATCGCAGTAGTGTGACCTTCAAGGCCACAGGCGCAACAAGTGGAGGTGTTATTTACACAAGTGTTGGCCAAGCTGTGATGGCCTCACAGAGTGTGACAGTTTCTCCCAATACACTTTATGCTCTTAATCAGTCGGGAAGTACAACTGTGGAAAACAGCCTGCCTGATCAACTAACTCTTGGTGGTTATTACAATCTGACAAGTGCATGGACTTTGGCGGGTGAACTTGCTTGGACGAATTACTCAAAAAATAATGAAGTGAGAACAGCAGGTAGCGTTGTTGATACTTCATCAGGAGCGACAACGGCCCTTCCCAATACGGCCCAAGGTTGGAAAGATATGTATCAAATGAAACTTGGTGCTGAATATGAAATGCAAAAAGATCTCACTCTTCGCGGTGGTTATGCTCTTACAAGTCAGGTGACAAGTTCAACGGCAGCAAAAGCAACATTTTCAGCTCCTGGATTAGGTCATACTTTTACTTTTGGGGGATCAAAAGGATTTAAAAATAATTCTTACTTTCTTGATCTTGCAGCCGAGTATTCTGTGGCATCAAAGAGTGGTCAGACGGCCGATGAGTCAACAAATGCGTTACTCCTTACTCCTCCTATGACAGGAAAATTTGTGGCCAGCGCGATGGGCATTCATGCGGCATTAAAAATTAATTTCTAGAGTTTTTATTTTTTATGAGAAGGCCTTTGATTTTAAAAGGGCCTTCTCGAATAAGATCAATTTCGGCTCCTCCTCTTGTGCGAAAATAGTAATAATCCCAGTTGGGTAAAACTAGTGCTTCAAGTCCCTTAATAATTTCTTCAATAACAAAAACTTCAAAAATATAACCAAATTGGTGAGACTCAATCATCTCTTCACGACTAAAGATTTTATTCAGATAACAGCTAACTCCCGTATCGCGAAAAACACTTTTTGGCACTTTAGCAATACTTTGAGAAATATTTTTTTCGTAACTGGGAATACCTCTCCAGAGGTATGTTTTATTGGCAATGTCGAGATAATCTCTTACTCTCATTTCAGAGACATCGATGCTTTTTCCCACTTGCCTGGCGTCTAGAAGAAAGACGACAGGAAAGCGGTTTAAATAAAATTCAATTTTTTCTTGGATGTTTCTTTTTAAGTCTGTCATTTCCATACTCTCTTCATGGTTTTTACCATTTCACATAAGTATGGCGATTTTTGTCAAAGATCTGCAAATACAGTTGTTTGGATAAATTCTTCAAAAGGCACAGGTTTATGGCCATGATTTTTCATTGGTGCTTCAATAGCGGATCCTTTGCAACCCTGAGCTTTTAGAAAATTAAATAAATCTTTTAACTCAAAATATCTTTGACTGGCCGTTGGGTTATGATGCCTTGATAAGGCCTTTGGCCTTACATCCTTTTGCGAAGCGAGAAAAGCAAGGTGGGCCAAAGCTGATCGATCATCAAATTTAAATGTTTGAATTCTTTTTACGAGGGCCTTTTTGCCTGCTTCATCTATACCAGTGAAGTGAAAAATGACATCATTGTAACGTCCAAAAGCAATGGCCTCTTTAAGTGTAACAGAACTAGAAGCGCACTCGCTCGAAGTTCCTCCCCCAAAACTATGAAATGAAAAAAGAGCAAGAAGAAGAGAGAGAAGATAATATTTTTTTTGTAACACGATTGAATCCTTTGTTTTTTGTTATTTTAATAATCAAGCAAGTAGGTGAGCTAACAAAAAAGGGGAGGATCAAGTCCTTTTGGCGTAAAAGTGAAACTTTCAAAAATGGTCAAATGATTTTTAAAAAAGAAGCTTAAAGAAAAAAAAGGTTGAAGAGATTGTTGTAATAAAAACGGAAAAGAGTCTTTTGTCGGCAAAAGAAGAGAAAAAGGAATTTGAGGGGAAGAAGCACGTGGTGCTTTGTAGTAAAGAGAAAGAGAGTTGGCGCCTATTTCTTTTTTCGAGTGCAGAAGATGAAACTGTTCATAGCGGCAAGAAAAAATAAGAGAGAATAAAAAAAGAAAATAAAAAATATTTTTCATGAGAGAAATAAAAAGTATCCCCAAAAGTTAATTTGGGGAATCATAAGAGTTGATTAAAAAAAAGCAACTAAAAAGATTCGCTAGAGTCACTTTCCTCTTCGCTATTTGATGACTCACCTGGCATTTCTTCTGATGATTTTTCTTCTGTTTGCTCTTCTTGTTGCTGTTCTTCTTCTTTTTCTTCTTTAATTTCTTTCATTGGTTCTTGGATCGTCTCATCGTGAAAACGTGAAAAAACCACCGAGTCGCCTAAATAGTGATTGATGAGCGTATAAGCACAAAAAACTTGGCCATGAGGAGAATCAAGAACTTCCTTATCTCCTTCAGCAAAAATAAGCCCGTTATCAGAGATTATTTGCACTAAATCGCGGTATTCTTGGCAAAAAGCATCACCAATATTGTCAGAAAGCATGCAGCTAGACTTCTTTTTAAGAACTTCAACTGAACGGGTTCCCTTTTTAATGTGTACGGGGAGGCGGCAAACATCGATGGTAACGGATTTTTCCATAAGATAGGGAATGCGGACATAGGAGACTTCTAGCTGGCAGCCCGTCTTTTTTAAGGTCAGCTTATTTTTTAAAAGACCAAAAAGACCAGAAGGGTGCTTGACCTCTACTTGATAATTAGCATCAAGACACTCGCGTGTATTAAACTCATGCTGTTGAATAGAAGAAGATGAATGGGCAGAAAGAGCAGTAATAAGAAAAGAGAACAGAAAAAAAGTTTTTCTAAGCTTCATGAATGACATTATTTTGGACCTCAATAAGAAGCGTCGTAGAATCTTCTTTGAGAAAGTTTTCATCTGACGCATTGGTTAAATAGTAAAAAACTTCTGTTATAATATCATGTCCTGCCATTTCTTGTCTTCTTGAAATAAAGCTAGGAATAGAACTTCCCATTTTTTGCGTTGACCAACTATTTTGTAACCCTTGAGAGAAAATAAAATACTTTTCGCCTCTTTTAAGTTTTGCCGATTGGGAATACAAGTTGTCGAATAGAGGAGAAGGGCGTTGGCGCAAAGGACCGAAATTCAGTAAAAGGGCCTTCTTTTGGCGAAAAATCTCAAAGAGAAGGGTTCGCGGATCTAAGATGGCAAAAAAGAAGTCAGATTCGCTATCTTCATTTAAAATTTCATCCATCTGCTCAAGAAAATCCTCAATAGCACGCCCATGATAATGGCCGCGGCGGACTTTGTCATTGAAGAGAAGATAGACATTCATGGCATCAGGCATTTTTGTATAACTGGTGCTAATCATGATAAAAACAAGAGGTCCCTTAAAACGAATGATATCAAAAAAATCACTGCGCGATTTTGTTCCAGGAAGATACTTTGTATAAAGTGTTAGCCCTGGAAGTTTGATGCGTTTTTTAGAGAAGAATTTCTCATGCACTGTTTTGAGGTGTTGGAGTTCTTGCTCAATTTTACCAGAAAGCTTAGAAATATTATCGTCGATAAGATCCAGCTCAGGTGTTAGCTGGGCCTGATGTTTCGCAAGCTCTGTTTGTTCAAGAAAAGATTCAAAGACAAGATGGGGGTGCAAGGAGAATATTTTTTGAGTGGTAATTTGAAAAATAGTTTTTCGCCATACAGGATTGTCTTTGAGTTCACTGAAAAGTTTTTCTTGATTATTTTTGACAATAATTAAGATGTTGCGTTTAGGAGGAGGATTAAGAGTGCTTCTTTGATGCAGCAAAAAAAAGGCGTCAGACTCAGTGGCCTTTTCAAAAAGAATAACAAGGGGAAAAGGGAGAAGCTCAGTTTCCTTGAACTCTGCCTTGAGATGGGTAAGAGTGAAAGGAGTATCTTCAAGAAGCTCTGAGAAATAAACGAGTTCTTTAAGATGACTCTTTCCTAAAAAAAAAATAGTCAGCATAGTTCAATCTTTCTCAATCTTAACTGTTCAGCATGATTCGGTGCCAAAAAAACACTGTAGAGAGGTTTATTTTACTTTGCAATCTTCTACAACTTCTAAATTGGCCATTTTGATACTTTGCGCCTTTTGACATTCTTTTTTATCGAGATAGACTTCTTTGGTAACACAATCGGGTAGCTTTTTCTCTTTGCTCCTACTCATCTGATGATCGCGGCAATCAAAGTAGCTCTTTTTTCCCACACAGGCCCAATGCAATTCTTTGCAGTTATAAACAAGCCCCTTGCCGCCATGAAGGTAATATATTTTAGACTCCTCTTCTTCTGCTGTTCTTTCATCCTCGGAGGACTCCTCCCCCTCACCTTCATCCTCATCTTTTTGCTTTTCTTCTTCAGCGGCCATATTTGTAGTCACGGTTTGAATGGCAGAAATGGCCTTATTATCTTTAATGTTGTTGGCACGCTCGCCAAGAGGATCCTCGGGGTTAATAAGGCGAGAAGTAGTAGGAGGAGAAGATGGTGTTGGAGCTGGATCTTCTTCCTGCGCTTGAATTTCCTCTTGAATTTCTTCTTCCACTTCTGCAGGGATTTCTTCTTGGACTTCCTCTTGGACTTCCTCTTGGACTTCTTCTTCAACTTGGATTTCCTCTTGGACTTCCTTTTGCTGAATTTCTTCTGGTGGAGTACTGGGCGGCGGTCCTTTTAGATCCTCAAGTTTCTTTTTTACCTCCAAGACATCTTCTTTTTGAATGGCCGAATTAAGGGGGGCCGGTTTAGCAGGAGTTTGTTGTTGCTGGGCGGGTTTCTTGTTGGTCGTTTCAATAGGAGGTTCTTCTTTTTTGAGAAAAATCTCATCAATAAAAAGGTAGCTCAAAGCAATCATGGCAAAGAGAGAAATCTTTTTTTTGCGATCCATCCCCTTCAAGCTTTGAAGAAAATTTTCTTTTTCACGAGGGGCCGTTTCTTCCTGAGAAGGAGGAGGAGGAGGAGGTGTTTCTTGATCTTCACGTGCGTATTGAATTGTTTTGGTTTCTTCGCGCGTAGAAGGAGGCGTCTCTCCATTGGTTTCAGGGGCGGAGTCTGTTTTTTTAGAAAAAAGTTTAGAAAAAAAGTCCTTTATCATAGAAAGGGTATCGGTAAAAAGAAGAGGGCCCTTAACTTAAAACTTTTTTAGTCAATTTTTGAGAGAAGAAGCTAGAGGAGAGCAACGGCCTTAATTATTTTAACCACCAGAGATTCTGAGGAGCAAGAAAGCAGCGCATACGATGAGTTATATGCTGTGAAGTTAACTTTTCATTATAGAGAGCATTGTAGATGGCCATTCCATCTGCTGTTACTTCTGCTGTAGGACGAAAAGCAATATAAGTTGTAAATTGATCTTGGTCCTCAACCCCATCTTGTATTTCAGGTTTACACGTAAGGCGATGTAGCCCATTTTTTACAACCCACATCGGATATCCAGGTTCATCTGGGCAAACTTCTTTAAAATTGCCGTCGTTGTTAGCAGTAAAAAAGTGCTTCATCTCTTTTGTATGTGGTCTCATATAGTTTCCCATCTCATAGCGTTTAAACTTTGTAGGAGTACGATTAAAGACGTCAGAAGAGCAGTACATCATATAAGGACTACTTGTTAAATCCACGAGTTCTCTTTGACTGTGAGAGTGAACGTTAAAAGTTAAGAGTAATAAAAGAAAAGAGATCATTCTCATGGAAGACTCCTGATCAAAAAGATTAATAATGTCGTCGATATATCTCACGTTTATTTTTTTTGTAAACTTATTTTATTTTTTTTGAAAAACAACCGAAACATCATTTATGAAAATAGAAATGACAGATGAAGAACTCTACAACTGGGTCTTTAAGATTGCCGATACTTTTTATGATCTTGTCTATAAAGATGTGTGGTTTAAAAAGATTTTTCGCAACATAGAGCAAGATTCTATTACGGCCCAGCAGACAGATTTTATGGTGCAAAATATGGGAGGGCCGAAGCGTTTTAGTGGACGAGATGCAAAAGATGCCCATCCTCAAATTTGGATTGATGAGAATATTTGGAATTATCGCGAAGATCTTCTTAAGAAGGCCTTCAAAGAAGTTAATGCTCCTGCTGAAATTTGTGAATTATGGTTAAAAATCGATAATGCTTTTAAACTTTCCATCATCAATAAGGGGGGAGTTGAAGAGTGTGTTGGTCGTTTTAAAACAGATGAAATTATCTATGAACCCATGCCAGACTACTTAAAAAAATAACTTCAATATCAATCTTGTTGATGCCATAATCATTTTCATGAAACAAAAAATAACATTTGCTTTGAGAATTCTTTTTGGAACCGCTTTTCTTATCTTTGGACTCAATGGGTTCTTTAACTTTATGCCTACGCCGCCCATGAGTGCTGCGGCCGGTGAATTAATGATGGCCTTGGGAAAAACAGGTTTTTTCTTTCCCTTTGTGAAAAGTGTCGAAGTGGTGGCCGGTTTTTTTATTTTGGCGAATCTCTTTTTACCTTTGGGGCTTGTTTTAATTTTTCCCCTTATGGTGGGAATTACCCTCATCCATTTTTTTCTCAATCAAGCAGGACTGCCCATCATGTTTATTTTACATGGGATGCATGCTTTTCTCGTTCTTTCTTACTGGAAAAATTTTAAATCTGTCTTGGCCCTTAAGGCCTAGCGGCGTTTTTTTGTCCCGCGAAAAGAAGATTTTTTCTTACTTCCTTTGTTGGCCTTACTAGATCGGTGAGGAGGTCCGGAATGATAGTTCTTTTCGCCTTCTTTACTCCCTGACGTAGGAACTCTTCTTTTGTGTAAATAGCGCTGTCGTCTTTCGCGAAAACAATCATCACAAATATTGTATTCACTTTCAGGGAGCATTTTTTTGCCGCAACTTGAACAGTTGGGGACAATTTTATCAGAAAGCAAATTGTTGAGTTTCTCAATGGCCAGAGATTTATTTTCTAAAAGAGCTTTTTCATCGTAGGAAAAATGCTGGCCGCTAAAATGGCGTGCTAACCACTGAAACAATTCAACGCACTTAATAGATGTTTCAAGGTAGTCGATATTATCTGATTGATGATTAATATCTTCGCAGGAAATATCGGCCGCGCGAACATAGTTATTGAGAATGAAAAGATAATATTGAAGATGCTCTGTCATTCCCATATTGACGGGGGCGCAAGCAAAGCCAAAAATTTCATTAG
>CALDHR010000267.1 GCA_937898585.1 uncultured Oligoflexia bacterium | reverse complement strand
AATCAAAAAGATACAAAGATAATCTTTCTTGAAAGGCCATATCCCCTCCAAAGGTTATCTTAATAAAGTCATTTAAATTTCTCATTATTTCTTTGCAGGCCAATTCCTTGCTAACATCACCCATTAAATCTAAACATTTTTCATAATCGTCTATAGTAATTCCTAGTTTTTTTTCATCTGAATCGCTCTTTAGTAAAAAATGAAAGAAAAGAGTTATAATAATAACGTCAAATGAAATAGACTCAATATCATAGTTTCTATAATACCCAGCAGAGACAACTCCATCACGGACTAACTTATCAAACTCATCTTTCACTACATTTGCTCTCTCTAAAACAAGAGCAAGATCGTCTAATTGAGCTTCAACTTCTCTAAAAATATGAACATCTCTTACAATAATCTTTTTCTTCATGGGATACGGGTAATAAAAAAATTTCATAGAAAAAGAAGAACTTAATATTTTTTCCCAGCGCTCACCAAGAAAAGACTGTCTCGAAAAATCAATAAAATTAAAAAAAGTGCAAGTTTTATTGACTCTTCGCTGGATGGAAAGCATTAATGTTCTCCCCACCTTATAAAGATCAGTTAGTGAGTAGACATCTAGCATGGCGACATTGTTTTCTCTCTCTGCAAGGAAAGAGTCCACATAAGATCCTCCAAGAAGAATCATATCTTTTGTGGCCTCTATAATCTTACCTGCATTAATGGAATCTTTCTTTTCTGAGTGACC
Source organism: uncultured Oligoflexia bacterium (assembly GCA_937898585.1). GTDB lineage: Bacteria > Bdellovibrionota > Bacteriovoracia > Bacteriovoracales > Bacteriovoracaceae > CALDHR01. The sequence goes on along the minus strand of CALDHR010000267.1, from coordinate 6,981 downwards.
GTAGATTAAAGAGCAATTTAATAAAAAAGAAAAATTTCTCTGTAAGAAATAAATTCTTTCTGCTTTTTTTAAAGAAAAAATATCCTCGAACAAGGATATTTCTTTTTTTAAATAGACAGTATAAAAAGGATCAATATAAATATCTTTATTCGTCGATAAATCTACTTTGTTTTTTTTGCTCTCACGAAGAATAACTTCCAACTGTTTATTCATCTTTTCAATACTAGGAAAAGGAGACGTGTAATTTAAAGACTCATAATAATCAACAATACCCTCATCTCTTACCCTTGAATTTCTTTGCTGATAGATATCTTCATGAATACTCATAAAGCTATTATAAATAGCACTCATAAGAAAACTGTATGCCGCTTCAACACCAAGAAGATCATAAAGTTTTTTAAGAAGATGCTTAAGTTCATCTGCATAAAAGAAATTATCATTGTAATGAACCAAAAAAGCAGAATCATCTGTTATGAAGAAATTATCATCATCGGGATATTGAGGAAACTCTGAATCAAATGTCCAAATCTCAAAATGACTTTTCAGATAAAGAGCAAAGTAATGAGAAAGAAGAAACTCTTTTATGATATTTTCATCTTTTTGCTGTGCAATGAGAGGAAGATACTCACCAAAGCGAATAGGGGAAAAATTATCTTTTTCCCACAGCTCCATATCTAAGCAAAACTCTCTTTGCTTCCGACTCATTAAAGGCATTAACAAAACGCCTTCATCACCACTACATTTTCGCCAAAGAGAATGTGCTGCTGCAAGCGGTAGCTCTTTAATAGATCTTGATTCATCTAAAATAGTCTCAAGATCTAGTTTTTCACTCCAGTCTTGGGCCAACTCAACAATGGACTCTATTAAATTGATTTTATTTTCTTTCATAAATGAAGACAACCTCGTTTAGTGCACTCTGGCAAAAAAGAGACTACCCATCATTAATAACAGACTCAAGGACTTTTCTCTCTCTATTAGAGAAATTTATTGTTTGATTCGATAAAGCATTTTTTAACTTATCAATTGTGGCCGGATCATTCGGCCTATTTGTCCAATTGGGAGGTCTAAGGCCTACTTCTACATGTTCAATTTTTTCTCCTGTAGACGCTTTAGGGCCTTTATCTTTCTCTAATCCTGACTCTTCTTTTTTATTTTCTTTTATTTTCTCTTCAAACTGAGCAATTTGCTTCTTTTTGTCGGCCTTCAAGCTTGCCTGACGAACCCTTTCCCTGATTTCTTCTGGAGAGTAATCTGTGAGCTTCTCTCTTTTCTTAATCTGCTCTCGTCTACCTCCTCCTTCATTTTTCCAAACCTCTTTTCTTGAGTTCTCTCTTTCTGGGGTATGTCTCTTCTTAGAGACTTCTCTTTTCTCCCGATCTTCTTGATGCCCTTTTGCCACTGAAATTATATTGCTTCTATCAGAAGTGCCAAAAATATTCATAAAACCTCTATTGTTAAGTTAGCGCAACATTGTAGCATCCTTAAACAAGGTTCATTGTACCAAAGGCCAAATAAAATCAAACTAGGCGGAAATTTCCTAAAAAAAGCTTTTAAGGATGAAGATCCTACAAACATTTATTGAGAAGAGAGTATCTCTTGCGGGCCAAAGTGTTAAAAAAATTACTCTCATTAAATCGTGGATATTTTTCAGTAAGAACGCTTTCAATAGAAATAGTTCTTTCCCATTTTTCTATCTTATCTTTAATAGCAGACATTTCTCTTTTTATTTCTTCTTTTTTCTCTAAAGGAAGAAGGTATTGCTCAAGATAAAAGTAGTGATTAAAAATATTATTTTCATATTTCTCAATAGAAGACAAAAATATTTCTTTTGCCTTTTCTGGATTTCCTCCATACATTTTTGGCCGAGAATTCTCGTAACTTGCATAAAAGAGATTACACGCTCCATAATGAAGGTTGGGATTTACCTCGCAAATATAATCATAAATTCCTTTGATGATAGGCATTTGGGCCACGAGAAGAGAATTATTTTTTTGCAAGTTAACAAGTGTGGCAAAGGCCTGTCCATAATAAAAAAGAAAGTCTAACTCTTTTTTTTCAACTCCAAGTTCTCTTTTAAGAAGAGCACTCAAATTACCTTTTCTCTTGGCCTTATTAAGCTTCGTCAAATCTAATCCATTTTCTTTTAAGAAAAGATTTCCATAGAAAATGGCCTTACCATGGCCAGCGCTAGCTCTTTCTTTTAATTCATTAATTTTTGCAGATCCAAAATGACACATTTTTGCTTCCAATAAGTTTGTCTCTATTACAGCAAAAGAATAGGCCGCATGAGCTTTCATTAACACCGCCAAAATATTTTTATTAGCTGGGTCAATAAAGTAAAAAGATTCTAGTATTTTTATCATTGCTGGAAGAGAGTTTTTAAAATGCTCCCAATCTGTTTCCGTTTCAATTTCATAGGCCGCATCTTCAAAAATTCCGGCGGCCATTCCAACAGATGCTTTTTTTAAAGAACATCCTGCTAAGAGAGAAAATACAATAATTAATTGTCCTAAATAATTCACGGTAACGGCCTTTTAAAAGAAATATATTTTATAAAATTTTTCCAAAAATAATTGTGATCTTGATTTTTCCAAAAGTGCTTTTCTTTTTCTTTTGTAGATTCATAAAAAACATGTGACTGAGAGAGAAGAGTCGTCTCTGAGCGCTGTTCATATTCACGTAAAAACATTAATCTTTCCTCAATGTCATTAAGGCCAACCTTACTTATTTCTGTCAATAATGACAAATATTTTTCTCTTAAGAGAAAAGAATAATAAGGACGCTTAAACTGATACAACTGCTTCCAGTAAAGAAAGTCCAGCCTCTCATTTATCCGAATATTTCTTCCATCTCTGGCAACTTGATACCAAGAAGAATCTTTTACTTGTATTTTTTTTGCTCCTTGATGACCTCTCAAGTAAACAAAAGATGAGCTCTCAATTTCCCTGTGCCAAAAATAGGCCTCTGAATTAGACTTACTAATAAACATAGACTCTTTCAAATATCCTTCAAAAGTGATTTGCGGCAGTACTAGAAAATAATATCCTTTTTTTGGAAAAAAAATCTCTTCTTCTCTTTGTATTTTTTCTTTTACAATTTGATTCATGAAACTAATTTGAAGATCTCCCTGCCTCAGGTCTCTTTTAAATTGAAAAGAATATTGCCCAAGAAAAGAAAAATACTTTTGATAGATAAGATCGGTTACAATATCTGTTGGAAATAGATCCAGTGAAAGCTTCACATCTCTTTTATTTTCTAAAAAATAAATGGCCCCATAGTTTTCTCTAAGATGAAAAAAAAATCTTTCCTCTTCTTGAGAAATTTCTTTAAAAGATACAGAACTTTTCGGTGCTAAGAATAAAATCATCCCATCTCTTAAGAGAAGATAGGCATATGATTTATCTCCGGTGCTTAGTGTATCCCCTTCAAAAACTTTATACCCTTTATGAGGGAAAAAATGTCCTTTTTTAGCAGAGACAACCCTCCCCTCAAATTCCATCAAAATTCCCATTACCTCTTTCTTATCTATTGTTTTTGAAATCTCACGTCTCTTTTTCTGCCAATCTTGAATAGAAAAAGAGTTGGCCTTTAAGGCCAAACAAAAAGAAAAAAAGGTTAAAAGAAAAATTTTTGTCATAAACATGCTCATCTATCGTCAGATTAAATCCTTTTGCTTACTCTTCTCTCAAAATACAATGAAATATATTTTAATAATGAATATTTTTCCCTAATCACCTTGGCAGTAAAAGCTCCTCTATGCTAAGATTTGCCCCTTATAAAGTCAGCTAAGGGTAATTCTATGACAGAAGAAAAAGACAGGGATGATTTTGATGTAGAGGCCACGGGAAATACTCATTTTTCCTTTGTCCATGAAGAAAAAAAAATTCTCTCTTTCTGGAAAAATCAAAAAATTTTCAAAAAAACGTTAGAGAAAACAAAAAATGCTTCCCCTTATGTTTTCTATGATGGACCTCCTTTTGCTACAGGTCTCCCCCATCATGGTCACCTTATTGCCAGTACTTTAAAAGATATTATCCCCCGTTATTTTACCATGAAAGGACATTTTGTTGGCCGCCGCTTTGGTTGGGATTGTCATGGCCTACCTATTGAAGGTCAAATCGATAAAAAATTTAAAACAAGCTCTCAGGAGTTTGTTAAAGAACATGGTATCGCTCGTTACAATAAAGAATGCCGTGACATTGTCCTCACCTACACTCAAGAATGGGAGAAAACCATCTCACGTATGGGCAGATGGGTTGACTTTGAGAATGACTATAAAACGATGGACCTTCCTTTTATGGAGTCTGTCTGGTGGGTTTTTAAACAATTATGGGAAAAAAATCTTGTGTATAAAGGGGCCAGAGTTGTTCCTGTCTCTACTTCCTTTGGAACAGTTCTCTCTAACTTTGAAGCAACATCTAATTACCAAAAAATTCAAGATCCCTCTATTCATATTCTTTTTAAAACAGATGAAATAACTCAAGACAATCATCCTATTTTTTTCATGGCCTGGACGACGACACCCTGGACACTTCCTGCTAACTTTGGTCTTTGTGTTAACAAAGATTTTGATTACGCTTTAGTACTCGATGAAGAAAGCAATATTGCCTTTTATCTTGCGTCTGAAAATGTTGATAAAATTCTTGGTAAGAAAAAGCATCGCATTCTTAAGACCATCAAAGGCGAGGAGCTCATTGGAAAAAAATACGCCCCCCTCTTTCCCTACTTTCAGAAGGATGTAAAAGGAAAAGATGTCTTCAGGGTTTTCGCTGATGATTACGTTGAACTAGGAGAAGGAACAGGGATTGTTCATTTAGCACCTGCTCATGGAGAAGACGATCACCGAGTATTTAAGCAAGAAAAGCTTGATCTTACCTTAACTCATGTGGATCTCTATGGAAAATTCACTTCTGCTATTCCTCAGCTAGAAGGAGTTTTTTTTAAAGATGCTGACAAATCTATTATTAAAGAACTCAAAGAAAAAGAATTGCTCTATCAGCAATCTACTCTTGTCCATAATTACCCTATGTGCCCACGAACAGATCTTCCTTTAATGTATCGAGTTATCGACTCATGGTATATTGCCGTTGAAAGCATCAAAGAAAATCTTGTAAAATCTAATGAAGAAATTCATTGGGTCCCTGGTCATATTAAAGAAGGACGATTTGGCAATTGGCTTAAAGGAGCACGCGATTGGGCCATTTCACGCAATCGCTATTGGGGAACACCTATTCCCTTGTATCAAAATGAAAAATCCAAAAAAATTCACTGCATTGGCAGCAAGGAAGAGCTTGAGAAGCTGACAAAAAAGAAAATTAATGACCTTCATCGAGAATTTATTGATGATATGACTTTTACCCTTCCCGGTGAAGAGGGAGAATACAAAAGAATTAATGAAGTCTTTGACTGCTGGTTTGAATCAGGCTCAATGCCTTATGCCCAACTTCACTTTCCTTTTGAAAACGAAGAGCTCTTTAAGAAAGGGTTTCCTGCACAATTTATTGCTGAAGGCCTTGATCAGACAAGAGGATGGTTCTACACATTAGTGGTTCTCTCTACGGCCCTTTTCAACAAGGCCCCTTTTAAAAATGTTATCGTCAATGGACTAGTTCTTGCAAAAGATGGAAAAAAAATGTCCAAGAGATTGCAAAACTACACACCTCCTGACGATCTTTTAGACAAACAAAGTGCAGATGCTCTAAGACTTTACCTCATTAACTCAGGGCTTGTGAAAGGTGAGGAGATGCGCTTTTCTGATGAGGGTGTTAAAGAGATGACAAGGAAGGCCCTTTTGCCTTGGCTCAATGCTTATAAATTTTTTCAAACCTATGCCGTCCTCGATGGATTTTCTCTTAAGCAAGATCACTCTTTTCAGTCAGATAATATTTTAGACCAATGGATTCTCTCTAAGATTGAAACTCTTACGGAAAAAGTTAATCATGAAATGGGTCAATACCAACTCTATAACGTTGTCCCTCCTCTTTTTGAATTTATTGAAGATCTCACTAATTGGTATATTCGCCTTAACCGCAGACGCTTCTGGGAAGGTCAGGGAATCTCAAAAGATAAACACCAGGCCTATGCAACTTTATTTAAGGTTATCTACGAACTAACTCGTCTTATGGCCCCTTTTACTCCTTTTCTTTCTGAATTTATTTACCAAGAGTTAAAAAAAATTAAAGGTATTAGTCAGTTTTGCTCTGAAGAATCAGTGCATCTTTTAAGCTATCCCGAAGCAAATCTAAGCTCTTCTAATACAGAGCTGGAAAAATCAGTCAAGCTCATGCAAGAAGTTATTCTACTTGGGCGTCAGCAACGCAATAATGATGGCATAAAAGTAAAAATACCTCTTCAAGATATAACCATCATTCATCGTGACGAAAAAATACTTAGCACTATTAAAAAATTAGAATTCTATATTACGGGTGAGCTAAATGTTAAAGAGATTAAGTATTCCCAAGAAGAAGAAAAATATATCAAACTTACGGCAAGGCCAAACTCACCTCTTCTAGGAAAAAAGCTAGGTAAAGATTTTCCTCTCTATCGCAAAGCAATTGAATCCCTCTCTATTGATGATTGCCTCCAAGTAGAATCTTCTCAAAATATTACCATTAAGGATAAAACTTTCTCATCTGAGGAAATTCTCATTTTTAGAGAGGCCAAAGAAGGAAGTAATGTCCTAAGTAATCGTTTTATCTCTATTTCTCTCAATACAACTATTAACCAAGAACTTATCTTAGAGGGACTTTCAAGGGAAGTTATTGGCCGCATTCAAAAACTTAGAAAAGAGAAAGGATTTGATGTAGGAGATAGGATCGAGATATCTTACTGGGCATCAGATAATCTTGCACAGGCCATTAAGATTTATCAAGAGCATATTAGGCAAGAGACTCTTTCTACTTCCCTACAGTTCACTGAGGAGAAGAAAAAGCTAGAAGAGAGTTCTTTTTTTGATGACGAAGAGGTGAGTTTGGCCTTGCC
>CALDHR010000266.1 GCA_937898585.1 uncultured Oligoflexia bacterium | reverse complement strand
TTTGTTTTAAGTTCAGGGAGGAAATTAGAGAAAGCAACAGCGTTAAAGGAAAAAAGGAAAATCAGAAGTTTCAAAAGTTTCATGCGATTCATCCAGGTTTAGGTATTTATTGGTGTCTAGCCCATGATGGGTATCTAACATCTCTTCTCTTACAATAATTTGTTTATAAAGAGCAACCGTCTCTGGATGGTCATAGGTGGAACTTAAAATAATTTTCTGAGAAGAGTGAAGTTGGTTTTTTAATGAGAAGAGTCCTGAGAGGGATAACTTTTGCGATGGTTTGACAATAAAATACTTAAAAAGGTCTTGAAGGTTATTTTCAAGTACAAACTCCAGCGTTTCGTCACAGGCAATTTTATGAGGAAATAGCTGCGCAAAAGAGATGATCTTATCTTCTTTATCACTTACATCTTCAATGAATTCAAGATTATCGGGAGGAATGCTTAGAGCAAAATCACAAAGTTCTTTAGTTGAAAGAGAAAAGTTTGCATCAAGTCTAATTTTAACAAAAGGATTGATTCTTATGAGGGATGAAATTTTTTCTCTTTCGAGGGGAAGATTGAGGCCAATTTTAAACTTAAAACAATCTTCATCGGAGTAAAAAGTAAGAGGAGATTCTAGACCAATGAGTTTTGCGATTTTTACTTTTTGAGTATTTTGTTGCACAGAAAATTTTTCTTTATAAGAGATCTCTTCGAAAGGGAAAAGTTTTGATGCTTCACTTGAAAGATCTTCAAAGGGAGAATAAAAACCATGTTGATGATTTCGAGAAAATTTATAATAAGAGCGCGATAAAATCTTTTTTTCTTTGTAAAGAAGCTCTTTTTTAAAAGGAATATTTATTTTACTGATAGTGTAATTCATCTTTTTTGTAACAGACCGAGGGAAATCACAAAGCTGCAAACAAGAAGATATTTTGCCGCCTGTGCTAAGTGTTGGTTAAAATTAAGAGTGATAGGATCTTTCATTATTTTTGTGAAAATTTTTGTCATTCCATAATAGGGTAAAACAACGGTCATCATTAGGGGGTATTTCCAGAAACCCATCATAAATATTAAAAGAGAGGCCAAGGAGATAATGAAAACAGGAATAAAGCGCGCCTTCTCTTCGCTGAGAAGAGTGGCCACTGTTTTTTTGTTGGCCAATAAGTCTGTTTTTCTATCGCGTAAATTGTTAATGCTCATGATGGAAGAGACGAGAAGTCCCTGAATGGTGGCAAAAAATATCATTTCATTTTTGAAGTAAGCACCATTGAAAAGATAATTGACACCAAAAAAATAGACCGGCCCAAAGATAATAAAACTTAGCAATTCCCCCATGGCATAATGGGCCAAGGGATAGGGACCAGCACTATAGAGATACGTGGCCAGCAAAGAAAAAATGCCCAGGGAAAAGATTACCCATCCCCCTTTGAGAGAAAGATAGCTTCCCATTAGAAAGGCCAAGATCATGAGAATAAAAAAAGTTCTCTTGATGATGCGAGGAGGAAGAAGGCCACTCACCGTTACTCTTCTTGGGCCCAGCCGCTGCTGATTATCGACACCATTAAAAGCATCTGCATAGTCATTAATGAGATTGGAAGAAATTTGAAGGAGCAAAACTGTCATAAAAATAAGGAGTAAATAGAAACTATTTTCAATAGTAAAAGATCGTTTTACCATCATCGCGTTTGTTGCTGTGATGAGAAAAGGACCAATGGAGGCAGGTAGGGTTTTAGGCCGACTGGCCTCTCCTAGATATTTCAAATACTTAATCATTAGATATTCCACTTTTTGATAAAAATAGCTGGTTAAGATAGAATAACAAAGAAGGCAAGTTAATATTAAGTAAACAAAAGGTATTGCAATGGTTCTTTTTTTCACGAGAAGATTATTTCTTCTAAGCGCTCTTGTGTTTCAGCTAACAACTCCCCTATATGCTATCGCTATTCTTGATGGACCAGGAAATTATGATGTTAAGGTCATTACAGAAAGTGATCTTGAATCAAAATACCTCAATGTTTTGTCGAAAAACTTTGAGGCCGATCGCCAAGAAATGAAGCGTTCTTTAAGAGAAATGAACTTCTTGATGGAAGACTTTATTAAAGGTGAAATTGGCGGAAATCGTGGTGTTTTTACTCTAAGTGATCAATCGCAATTTTCAACACCAAAGGGAATCTCTCTTGATACTCTTTCTGCTTCAGTAAGAAACTTTGAATTGGCCTACAATCTTTTAGAAACAAAAATTAAAAGTTTTTATCAAACAAGTGGTCTTAAAAAATACGAAGTTTTTAATAGAAAATATACACTTGATATTCCAGATAACGGCATCATTGATTTTACCGCCGTCGTGAAAAGCTATACAGATGAACTGAAAGGTTTAAAGGATAAAGTTGCTAACTTAACTTTTATCATAAAACTTCCCAATGGAACATTTCACACCTTAAAAGGAATCGATCTTTCTATCCTTCGTGAGAAATTAAGTTTTTCAGCAGCAGAACTAGATGATTTAAGACAAAAAGCTGCCCGTCTTCGCATTATGCCAACACGCGATCAAATGCTTATCGATAATACTTATAACTTGTTTACCTTGAAGAAAATGCAAGCAGTTATTAAGGCCTTTGGTAAATCTCAACGTTATAGAACACAGAGAAATAAAGACGGTCTTGATCGGGCCATTAAAGATCTTGAAGAAACTTTTTGGACGCGATCATATTTGCGAGCAACTTATGGTCTAAAACTTGGATCTTTTACTGTTGAGTATAAAAAACGTCCTTTCTTTTTAGATAAAATTTTTTCAAGCACGGACTTGAAATTTTCAGGATTAGTAAGAAACGAAAACACTCTCATTATTGCTGAAGATAAAATGTACAACGCTCTTGAAACAAATGAAGGAAGAAATTCTTCTGTTTTAAGATATGAGACACCACTTTTTCTCGTGTTGCTTCTGCTGCTGTTATTCTTGCCGGTAAAAAACCAGAGGCCTATATTAATAATGTGATCTTTAAACTTCTTTTAGCAGATATTCATGAAGAGACTCTTCTTGGTAAAGCTGGCGGATTCAAGAAAGTTCGTGCTCTTTACAGAGAAAGATATTATTCAACCGAAGAAAATAAACAATACTACCAAGAACTCGCCAATGATTATATCCCAGGCGAAGACTCTGTGGAAAAAGACTACCGAACAATTGATCAAAATAGCTTTCGCGGTGTTTTTGAGTCAGCTCTTGTGGCCCTTGATGGTTACGAAGATCGTCTCAATGAGGCCCAAGGAATTATGGAAATGATTGAGCAATTTAGAAAAAATGGCGGTAAAGTTGATCCACGCAAAAAAATCTAATTATTCTTTTTCTTTTTTCTCTTTATTGCTTTTAGGTCTTGCTTTTTATAAGCAGGACCTAAAGGCCTTTAGTCTTTTTGGTTATCCCAATTATTGTAGTGGAGAGAGAGAAAAAAATGTTACCTCTCTTTGTAATGGGACATTGCTGAATAGATCTAAGACGAGGTTGATGAGTGATCATCGAATTGTCTGCTCAGGAGAAGAACAGAATTTTGAACGTTTTCCTGAAGAATATGATTTTTTTCATTGGGCCGACTTAATTCAAGGGGCCGCCGTTTCATCTAATAGTAGGATGGAGGCCTTTGAGTATAGGCAGTCTCTTCCTCAACCTCACTTTAAAGCGGAATATCCCTATAAAACATATGAAGAATGGTCGTATAAAACATGCGATCTTGTGACAAGTTCTTATTATTGTGGATCACGCTATAACTCATTTACTGAGTCATATGAGCCTAAAACTTGCTATACAGATATTACTCATTTTGAAAGATCTTTTTGTAGTAATGAAAAAATCTCACTAGATATATCTTATAAAAGACCAACTATCGAAGAGTGGTCTCCTCATC
>CALDHR010000265.1 GCA_937898585.1 uncultured Oligoflexia bacterium | reverse complement strand
CCCCTAGACCAACAATGAAATATTTATCCATTTTTCTTCCTCTTCTCAAAAAAACTCGACAAAAAGTCTTTTAGATTCAACACTTTGCCTTCTTCATTTATCCCCTCTCATTTGGATTTTTTATGAAAACAATGCATCTTTTTCTTTTTTTATTGTCGCTAACTTCTTCTCTCTTTGCCAGTTATTCTCCCTAGTAAGGATACTTTCATGCTCATTACTGCGGTGTTGTCATTTTCAATCGATGGGATTAACAAAAATGAATTATAAGACGAATACAATTAAAACCAGGGCCGCTATTGCTGTTGCTCCTGGAGAACCTCTTGTTATTGAAGAAATTGATCTAGAACGCCCTAAAGCAGGCGAAGTTCTTGTGCAAATTTATGCCTCTGGTGTCTGTCATACAGATGCTTACACTCTTTCAGGAAAAGATCCTGAGGGAATTTTTCCTGCTATTTTAGGCCACGAGGGTGCGGGTGTTGTCATTGAAGTTGGGAAAGGTGTCACATCACTCTCCATCGGCGATCACGTCATTCCCCTCTACACACCAGAATGTAGAGAGTGCAAATTTTGTCTCTCGGGCAAAACAAATCTCTGTCAAAAAATACGAAGCACGCAAGGCAAGGGACTCATGCCTGATGGGACCACCCGTTTTTCTAAGCAGGGAACTGCTATTTATCACTATATGGGTACATCTACTTTTAGTGAGTATACTGTTGTTCCTGAAATCTCTCTTGCTAAAATAAACCCCAATGCCCCCATGGATAAAGTTTGTCTTTTAGGTTGTGGCATTACAACTGGAATTGGGGCGGTTCTCAATACGGCAAAAGTAAAAGTTAATGATACGGTGGCCGTCTTTGGACTGGGGGGCATTGGCCTCTCTGTCATTCAGGGGGCCAAAATGAGTGGGGCCAAGCAAATTATCGCTATAGATATTAATAGCGATAAATTTTCCATGGCCAAAGAGTTTGGTGCAACGGACTTTATTAACCCAAAAGATTATGATCGCCCCATTCAAGAAGTTATCGTGGAAATGACAGAAGGCGGAGTTGATTTTTCTTTTGAGTGTGTAGGCCATGTCGAACTTATGCGAAGTGCTCTTGAATGCGCGCACAAAGGCTGGGGGGAATCTATTATTATTGGCGTTGCTGGTGCAGGAGAAGAAATTAAAACACGTCCTTTTCAGCTTGTTACTGGTCGGGTGTGGAAAGGAAGTGCTTTTGGTGGAGTTAGAGGAAGAACAGAGCTTCCTTCTTATGTTGAACAATATCTAAAAAAAGAAATTGATATCGATAGTTACATAACCCATGTTATGCCTTTATCGCAAATCAATGACGCCTTTCATCTTATGCATGAGGGAAAAAGTATCCGCACTGTTATTGATTTTACTTTATAGGAATAAATGACTATGCCTTCATCATTAAAGCTCATAAAAAAACATAAAAACTTTGGCGGATATACTTGCTACTATCAGCATGATTCTTTTTTCACCAATACAAAAATGAATTTCTCCTGTTTTATTCCTGAAGAAGGAAAAGTAGAAAGCTGTCTTCTTTATCTTTCAGGACTTACTTGCACGGAAGAGAATTTTATCACGAAGGCCGGAGTTCAGCAGCATTTGGCCAAAAGCAAAACCATGGTGATTGCGCCTGATACTTCTCCTCGCGGCACAAATCTTCCAGGCGAACACGACTCTTATGATTTTGGATCAGGCGCAGGATTTTATCTCAATGCCACAACACCTGGCTACAAAGACCACTACCAAATGTATGACTACGTCACTAAAGAAATTATCGAGATAGCGCAAAAAGAATTTCATATTAAAAAATTTTCTATCATGGGCCATTCCATGGGAGGACATGGGGCCCTTATTATGGGACTGCGAGAAAAAAATCTTTTTAAATCTGTTTCGGCCTTTGCCCCTATTTCAAATCCAACACAATCAGCTAGCGCCCAAAAAGCTTTCTCCTCTTATCTTGGCAACGATAGAGGAAGCTGGAAGATCTATGATGCAACAGAATTGCTTTTGGCCGGTTATCAGCGAGATGACACCATTCTTATTTCTCAAGGAACAGAAGATGAGTTTTTAGAAAAAAGTCTTATGCCTAACAATATTGAAAATGCGGCAAAAAAGATGAAACAACAATTAGAACTGCAATATTGCAAAGGTTATGATCATAGCTACTTTTTTGTTTCAACTTTTATCAAAGAGCATGTTCTTTTTCATCTAAAAGCTCTTGTTTAATTAACCTAAGTTTGAAATGAAAAAATCTTTAAGAAAGCTCCAAACTCTTTTTTCAAAGTGTAAAAAATTAATTCGGCCATAAAGACCCATCGATCTTTTTATTTTTTTACATTTCATTGCAAAATAAGGTTAATTAATAGTTATCGCAACTTTTAATAAATACAACTTCGGAGGAAAGATCTTTGCCTTTAAAAGAAAAGTTGAGTCTTGCTTTATTTTTTTTATTATCAAAAAAAAGCGTTATTCCATCAGATAAAATCGTTTTTGTTGGAACATTAGGATGGATAGATGCAGATCCCCTAACATGAAGTTCTATAACTTCTTCCGATTGGCACTGGAAAGATTTGTCACTATAAGAAAATAAGCATGATGAAGTAGGAACTTTAAAAGAAACTGATCCAGAAGCACGCTTCTCCATACCTATCTCTTCAAAAGGAAATGCAAAAAAGGTTCCTCCTTTAAATGAAACGCTAGCAAGATGAGATTTGTTTGCATCATATGAAAAGTAAAACTCTTGATTAGAGAAAGCTCCAGAATAGCAAAAAAGAGTGGAAGCGGATGGCCCTTCTGCCTTCAGAGATGAGTTAGCAAATACAAAAAGTAGCAGGAAAGATAAAAGGTATCGCGTCATAAAAAAATCCTTTAAAGAGCAATTAAGATTCATAAAAAATATGGATATCACACGCTTTACCGTTACGTAAAGAATCCTGCACAAACTCAAATTTTTAACAAAAAAAGGTCCTAATTTATAAGAACAAATTCAGATAAAGGCCCGATGATCTTTTTATTTTCTTATATTTAATTCCAAAATCAGGTTAATTACTCGTCACTCACTTCAAAGATAATTTTAATTTCCACTGATGAATTTAAAGGAAGAGAACTTGCTCCAATTGCTCCTCGTGCGTGTTTTCCTCTCTCTCCAAAAAAATCAAATAACACTTGTGATGCTTCATTGAGAAGAGCTGAGTGAGCTGTAAAAGTATCATCGCTGAGAAAAAATCCCGTCATTTCCACAACTCTTTTAACTTTTGTTAAATCTCCTTCAAGCTCATTTTCTAAAATACTTAGACAATTAAGTATCGTCTGCCTGGTGGCCTCTTTTGCTTCTTCAAGAGAGATATCGCGATGAATGACACCAGGATGATCTATTTTCCCTTCATGCAAGGCCACTTGGTTGATATAAATATAATTTCCGCTTCGCTGGGCGGGAAGATAATTTCCCACAGGTTTTGCGGGAGAGGGAAGATTATAATTTTTGAGAAGTGTTTTATCTTTTTCATAAGAAATTTTTTGGGCCATTAAACATCCCAACTTTTGGGCCGCATAATTTTCAATGAAAGAAGATGAGTTTTTTAACCCCAGAAAATCTTCTCTCAACAAATCCATCCCAAAGGTCTCTAAATTCTCTCTAAAAACACTCATGGCCTTGGACGCATTTTTCCCCGATCCCGCCGTCATAAAGATGGCCGCAGGAACTCCCTTCAATGATCGATCTTTCCAAAGAGAAATGCTTTGCTCTAAAAAAAGAAGCATGGAAGAGCTGATATTCCCATAGTGAACGGGGGATCCAAAAATAACAGCATCATAATGTAAAAGAAGTTCTGAGGATGCTCTCTCTTCATCTAAAGATAAAAGATCAATATGCACATCAGAGAAAACCTCCGCCCCTTTTTTTATATTCTTGGCCACCTGCTCAAGGACAGGTGAATAATGATATAAAACCAATATCTTTGACTTTGACAAAGAAAAAACATTCAAAGAAAGAATGGCATAGATAAAAATATACTTCATTTTATTTTCTCGCTTTTTTCTTTAGCATAAAATCAAACTCTTCCAGATGACTCTGTTTATATTTTGAACCTCTACCTTCCACCTTTCGTCGATAACGAGCTTCAGATCGCAGTTTAAACCATTTTTCTCTTTCAGTTTGTTCAGCTTTTTTTTCTTCCTTCTTAAATAGCGAAAGCATATGATAAAACAGATAATCTTTGAATTTAATTTTATTCTCTTCCTTTCTTATTTCAAAATAATTTAATAAAAGTGAATAAATAGAATTGGCCGCATCTATAGCTCCCCGACACTCTCTTGTATTTCCCCAATCAATAAGGGCCAATGTTCCATCCCCTCTGCGCATAACATTTTCTACTTTATAATCTGTATTAATAACTCCCGCTTTTTCACAGGCCTGATAGGCCACTTCTGCCATGAAATAAAAAAGATCAATATCTCTTAGTGCTAAGAAATCAACAGGAAAAAGTTTTTCTTGCTTGATGGCATAATACTTTCTTTTACCTCGTGGCCAAGCGTGATTTGTCGCAAGACGAAAAGAACGTGAATCTATTCCATTTTTAAACAAATCCGTTAGAGTTCCTGTAATCGCGCCATGATCTAAGAGAGCAGGTGTACATGAAACATCTTTCATTGCCTCAAGGACAATCGCTTCTTTTTTTGCTTTTGTGATATCTATTTGAAACTTAACGGCCGCCCCATCAAAGGAAGTTGTTTTTCCTCTTGTTTGTTCATTCATAGCAATCTCAATAGCAAATCCATGTGTTCCTCCACCTAAAATCCTTAGAGGCGTCGCCCCGTTTTCAGGCCAAGAGATATTCTCTTTGTTATTTACACTCTCATTTGCAGAAGAGTCCAAAAAAGAACAAAGGGTGAAAATAAAAAAAATTGCAAACTTCATAAACTCTTATTATTTAATGTTACTAAAAAGAAAAAACTCTTCTAGACAAAAAAAATAAATTCATCTAGCTTTCTTTTTTTTTAACCCTTAGGCAAGCAATGAAAAAACTGGCCCCACAAATTTTTGCTCTTGGACTCGTCTCCTTTTTCATGAATTCCTCGACAATTATTGTTATATCCTTATCGCCCCTCTACCTTACGCAAATTGTAGGTTTGACTCCTTCTCAGCTAGGTCTTCTTGATGGCCTGGTTGAATTCTTCTCTTGGACCTCACGTCTTTTTGCGGGTTTTCTCTGTGACAAAGTTCTCAAAAGAAAAAAGATTCTTCTCCCTGCCTATGCCCTTATTGCTCTCTCGAGGCCCCTTTTGGCCATGAGCTCAAAGTTTTGGGTTTTGGCCTCCGCTCGTACGATGGACAGAGTGGGTAATGGTCTAGGTGCTACAGCTCGTGAGGCCCTTGTCGCCGATACCACTGATCCAGAAGCGAGAGGAAGTGCCTATGGCCTGCGCCAAAGTATGGCCGTCCTTGGCTCACTTGCTGGGGCCATTTTTTTAAGCATGAGCTTAACTTCTTCTCCTTCTGATTCTCTGACAAGCAACTACCCAACCTATTTTTGGATCTCTTCCTTGCTGGCCCTCATCTCTTTTTGTTGTTTAGTTTTCTTTGTCCATGATTACAAATCAAACAATAAAAAAGATAAAGTCACCGCCAAAAATATTACGTGGAGTCAAGTATTTCAAAATGTCAAAGAACTTGGTCTCTATCACTGGATTGTTATTGCTCTCTCTTTCATTTCAACTTTGGCCCTTTTTTCCAGCAGCTTTATCAGTATTATGGCCTTCAAGGTAACAGGCAATGATTCACTGATGCCAAAACTCATGATTGCTCAAAATATTTCATGCACATTTGGCTCGTATTATCTAGGACGGCTTTTCCATCGTCTTCAGCATAAAAGCATCCTTTTCATTGGGACGCTCTGCCTTATTATCGCCAATATCATCTTTATCTTTTCTCAAACAGAAATGCATTTCCTCACAGGGATGATTTTTTGGGGAATCCAAATTTCAGTGGCCCAAGTCCTTTGGCCAACACTTCTTTCACAAAATACCCATCTCAAAAATCGCGGAACTGTCTTTGGTCTCTTTTATGTCACTTCAGGTGTTGCTTTTCTTTTGGCCAATGCCCTTTTTGGGAAAATGTATGAAATGGGATCTTCTCCTCAAGCACTTATTGTCAGCTCAATTGTGGCCACCATCGCTCTTTTTATGACAGTAATCTCGCCTCTTAATAAAAAGCATGCTATCTAGATAACTATGACAAACGAATTAATGTTTCAGGCATGGTCTATTTTTGGCATCCTCTGCGTCGTCGCAGAGCTTCTCGTCCCTGGACTTGTGGTGATTTTTATTGGACTAGCATCTTTCACTGTTGCTTTAGGAATTCACTTTTCCTACTTAGAGAATTTATTTTTACAATTTGTCGCCTTTGCTTTCTCTTCTCTTTTTTATCTCTTCACTCTTCGTCTTCTTCTTCTTCGCTTTATTCCCTCCGATACCATTAAAGAAGATATTGACGAAGACCGTCTTCTCATAGGTCAAATAGTAGAAGTCACTGAGACAATTTTTCCTCAACAGGCAGGTCGAATTTGGCATAGTGAGAGCACTTGGCCGGCGCGTTCGTCTTTGAATGAAACAATTCTAAAAGGTGAAAAAGCAAAAATTATTGGTCGAGATAATATTACCTTTTTGGTACAAAAAATCGAGGTTTCTTAAATGCTTAGCTTTATTTCTATTTTTATTATTCTTATCTGTTTCATCCTCTTTAAAACGATCATTATCGTCTCTGAGAGAGAAAATGTTATCATCGAAAGATTGGGCAAATATCATGCAACGCTGACTCCTGGTATTTACTTTCTCATTCCTTTTTTTGATAGCCCTGCTTACAAACAAGAGATGCGCGAACAGGTCATCGACATCCCCTCTCAAAGTGTTATTACCAAAGACAACATTCAAGTAGAAATTGATGGGCTTCTTTACTTAAAAGTAATGGACCCCAAAAGGGCCAGTTACGGTATTGGTGATTACATGGCCGCCACCAATAATTTGGCCCAAACAACGATGCGATCAGAAGTGGGAAAAATTACTCTTGGAGAAATTTTTTCTGAGAGAGATAAAGTAAATGCAAAGATCATTGGTGAAATTGATAAGGCCTCTGATCCTTGGGGAATTAAAGTTTTGCGCTATGAAATTAAAGATATCTCACC
>CALDHR010000264.1 GCA_937898585.1 uncultured Oligoflexia bacterium | reverse complement strand
ATGCTATGACAATGAGAGGTGATTATATTATTTCAAATTTATATAAAAAAATTCAAATGGCCGCAGCATTAAGCTTAACCATGACAGATAACTATAATGATCCTTCTAGAGGGACTGAGTTTACCTTTAATCCAACCGTTAACTTTTCAAAGGACATTTATGCATTCTTGAATGGATCTTTTAAGTACGAATATACTAATAATATCTCAAAGGCCAAAGGGACAAATGATTACCAAAAGCATTTAATCGGTCTTGAGCTGGAACTTAGATTCTAAGATCCAACAAACTAAAGTCATGGATGATTTTATTTGTGAAAAAAATTAACATATTCATTGTTTCTCTCTTCCTATTACCTTTTTTTTATCTTTTCTCTCCGACTACTGCAAAAGCAATAGAATCCTTTCCTCCTCTTTCTAGTGCCGCTGCTGCCGCTCAATTTGCGGGGGGGCAGTCCAGTGACGAAGAAAGTGACGAAGAAGGAGAAGAAAGTGAAGAAGAAGATAATCGTCGCTCCTCTCGAAGAAGTCAAAGACGGTCAACAAGAGCTGAGGGCCCTAATAAAACACCTGGTTTTTTTGATGAAGTTGTTAAAGGGAGTGGGATAACAAGAGGAATGTCTCTTTTTTTAAAGGAAGATGGCGATTTTAACAAAGAATTCGAAAAGCTCTCGTCTGAAGAGAAAAAAAGATTTTTCAGAGAACAAACTCCTAATGGACATACCCCCTTACACGTAAAATATATCCAAGGAAATTCGAAAAATTTACAGGCCTTTCACGAACTTTTTGGAAAAGAAGGTATTTTAGAGGGTGATGATAAAATATTTCAAATAAAAAACATATATGGAACAAACTTATTCATGGAAGCAGCACGGGAGGGAGATGTTGCTATGATGAGAGAAATTTTAAAACGAGAGCCTGATATTGATATTAACGATACGAAAGGTGATTCTACAAAATCAAGTGCTTTAATGTTGGCCGCTTCAAGCGGAAATGCTGATGCCGTGAAGTTACTTTTAGAACTTGGGGCAAAAATTAATTTTGGAAATAAATATGGGCAAACGGCCTTAAGCATGACCATGACGAAAAAGGCCCTTTCTAGTGACAACGATTTTAAAGAAATCCAAAAAATGCTTCTTCGTTATGGAGCAAGAGTTGATTTGCAATTAGAAAGAGAATCAGAAGGCAAGCAAGATCTTAAAATGATGCAAAAAGCTCAAACTTGTTCTGATGGCGAATTTAAAGATTTTATTAAAAATACAGATGATTTCTTAACATCTCTCAATGTAAACATAAAAAAAGATAAACCTGATGACATAAACAAATGTAACTTTGACGATTTATTTAAGTATGGAAAGTGGCTGAGATGGTGTGGTGTTACACTAGAAGATTACAATGAGACAGGGGGCACAATAATGCTTCAATTTAATCCTAATAATTTCAACCAAGATAGTTGTCCGCTGCCAGTTGATCCTAATAAAAAGAGAAGGGTTCTTGATTTTTTTGAAGACAGAAAAGTTAAAAATTTTTCTCAAAATATTGCTTATAAAGTTGATTCTGGAAGATGCCTAGAAGAAACAACACCGGAGCCAGGAGCAACATCAGAAGCAAGCCCCTTACGTCCAAGAAGAGGCGAAATAGCTTCAGAGACTGGACCAGTAAGTCCCGTAGCAAGCCCCGTACGTCCAAGAAGAGGCGAAATAGCTTCAGAGACTGGACCAGTAAGTCCCGTAGCAAGCCCCGTACGTCCAAGAAGAGGCGAAATAGCTTCAGAGACTGGACCAGTAAGTCCCGTAGCAAGCCCCGTACGTCCAAGAAGAGGCGAAATAGCTGTAGCAAGCTCAGATCTAGACAGAGCTCCAAAAAAACCAAACATTACCGATGGTCCTGCTGCCCCCCCAGGACAGGCGGTATTTTCAGAAGAAGAACCAAAAAAAGAAACGTTTGTCCGCAATCCTGTACCTCGTACCGAACAAGGACGTATTGAAAATGATCCACCTCAAGATCTTATGGAGCAAATCAGCAATGCTATTGCTGAGGGTAATGCCAGAGCTGGTAAAAAAGATGGCCTCTCTTCTGAAACGCTTAGTGCTACAAATACGGTAGCTGAAGAATTAAAAAAATTGATGCTAGCAAAATCAGATGGCATTGAAGATGAAAAAGACGAAGAAGCACGAGAGGCACTTGAGAAAGCAAAAACTGAGCTTGAGAGAGTGAGCGTTGAACTTTCCCAAATAACAAATATGCCACCGCAAGAAGACTCTACTAGAAAAGAGCTTCTTAATGCTGCAAAGAATGTTGCAGCCTCTGTTGCGAATGTTGTTCAAACCTCAAGAGTCCCTGTTTTGGACAACACAAAAGTAAAGGTAGAGCTATTACCTGCTGAAGCAGTCTTCACTGATAGAATTAATGAAACTCCAGCTGAGAATCAGCCTAATCAACACCAGCTTTATGAGGCCGCAAGAAATTTGACCAATGAAATGAAAGAGCTTTTTAACACTGTGCCAGCTTCACTACCTACGCCTGGACCTCCCTTAACTCAAAAAGAGCGAGACTTTATTGACAGTGTTAAACAAGCAGGGGGAAGAGTAAAGACCATAGAGCTTGATGCTGGTGAAAAAAGAACTATTCAGACAATAGACAAAAATGGAAAACCAGGAGAAGTTTTTCACCAATATGGCGTTGGAAAGAATTCCAAGGAGGGCATTCCTGATGTTACAGAAAGGGTAGATGCTCAATAATAAATACTCTGGCCTTCACTTTCAGCGGATAGATTTATCAGAAAATCTTCAATTTTCTCTGCTTTCATATAGTTAGAAGGAACTGCGTAACATTGCTCATTTTTCTCACTAGAGATAGAAGGATAAATTCTTACTGGATGATAACCTGCTTTATCAACACGAACAAAAACGGCCGCATCTTCTGATAAATAAGTTCGATGGACAGATGCTTTTCTGAAACCTGTCGGGCGAAACAAAGTTCTTCCTTTTCTTACTTTAATGGAGGATTCTACAGGGAAATCAGCATGATTCTTTTCTTTAATGACAGTTATCTTTTCAATCGATGATCTAGGAATTATACGCCCAGCAGACCATTTCCCATTCTCTAAGACTTTCAGCTCTATATTTCCTGATCTCGTAAAACCTGAGACTTCGGCCAAAACATATTTTCCAGGGGTAAACTCATAGGCAACATGATCATCCACTCTGAGCTGTTTTTCTCTAAAATGATAAATGCTCATTTTACTTTTTGGCAAAACACCTTCTAATGATAAGCAAGAGTCTTCTTGGCGCATCATTGTCTTATAGACATGATAGACTTCTCCCAGTCTGTTTACTTCTTCTACCATTCCCTTGGATAATCTTTCGATGTTGCCTGGTCTTTTTGACAATTTTATTTCACTCCATGAGTAGTCTGAAGAATGATCGTCCCATCTTGAGCGGTGCCTCCAGTCACTAGCAGGTTTAGCATTAAGAGAGATAATACATTCTTGAGGAGCAAGATTTTTCTTTTTTATTGCGCTAAGTTCTTTTTCTCCCCATTTAATCCAGCCAGGAGAAAGACCCAACTCCCTTGCTTTTTTCTTCGTGATTTCTCCTTCAAGAGGATGAAAGATTGTCTCGGAAGAAAAAAGTGACGTTTGGAGTAAAACACAAATTAAAACAAAATTTATTTTTATCATGAGTAAATTTTTAAATTAATGCTATTTTAAAGAAAAGAAAAAA
>CALDHR010000263.1 GCA_937898585.1 uncultured Oligoflexia bacterium | reverse complement strand
CTCCTACGGGAATTCCCATGGCCAGTTGGAGCACCTTAAGGGAGGAGGGGACGAGTTCTTTGACGTAGGCCGAAGTAATTTCTCCTTCAACGCTAGGGCCTAAGGCCAAGATGATTTCACTTACTTTTTCTGTTTCAATTTTTTTCTTCAACAAGGAAAAGCGCAGTTTTTCTGGAGTAATATCTTTCATGGGATTTAACACTCCTCCCAGCACCAGATATTTTCCCTGAAAAGCGCTACTTCGCTCGATGGCCCAAAGATCGAGGATATTTTCAACAATGCAAAGGGCCTCACTGCGCATAGGATCAAGACAAATAGAGCAGATTTCTTCTTCTGAAAAAGAGCCGCACTCCTGACAATTTTTCAACTCTTCCATGGCCATAAGGGCCTCTTGAAAACGCGCACGTTTTTCTTTTGGCCAATTGGCCACTTCAAGAGCGTAACGAAGGGCGCTTTTTTCACCAATACCGGGAAAGGCCTTAAGAGATTTAGCAAAATTGCTGAGAATAGAGGAGAAAATCATTAGAACATCCCGGGAATTTTCACTCCACCTGTGACTTTCGACATGGCATTAGAGACCATGTCTTGAGATTCTTTAATACTTTGATTAAAGGCCGCTTTGATAATGGTTTCTGTAGAGGCCATATCGTCGAGATCGATAACTTCAGGGTGAATTTTAAAATCAATAATTTCTTGTTTACCGTTAATGCGAATTTTCACCATCCCTCCTTGGGCAGAGACATCGATTTCGCGCTCAGAGAGTTCTGATTGTAGGGTTGTCATTTTGGCCTGCATTTGTTGGGCCTGTTTAATAAGATTATTCATATTTTTCATCTTCTCTTCTCCCTTATTGCTGAAGTTGAACTCGCGAGACCTTTGCATTAAACATATTTTTAATATCTGTAACGCTCTGCTGATTAAGAAGTTCTTCTTTTTGCTTTTCTCTTTGACGCCTTTTAAATTCTTCATTCATTAAATAAAGACTTTTCTTGGCGCTATTTTTTAAAAGAGGATTAAAAGTAACATCCTCTTCTTTTACTTTAAAAAAGAGGGCCAAAAAATACACCATCTTTTGGAAGTTTTCTTTTTCTAAAAACTGCTTATAAAACATCTCACCATTGTCATTGAAAGTTAAGATTAATTCCAAAGAAGAAGAGTCTTGTTGAAACTTTTCAACTGTCCCTTGAATAAAATGGCCGGCCAAAAAAGCAGACTTTTCATGAAGAAAGGAGTTGAAGTCGAGAAGAACTGCAACATTTTTTTCGTCTAATTCTTTTTGATTTTCTTCCTGTGGCCTTTCCTGCAACTCTTCTCGCGACTCTCCTTCTAATTTTTTAGGAGCTGATTCTTGCGGCGAA
>CALDHR010000262.1 GCA_937898585.1 uncultured Oligoflexia bacterium | reverse complement strand
TTCTTCCTCCATAATAATTAGAATGAACTTCGGCCCATTCTAAAAAATCATCGGCCTTAACCATCTTCTCAAAAACATCTCTCGTCAAAAAGAAATAGTGCTCACCATCAATTTCTCCTTTTCTCATAGGGCGAGTAGTACAAGAAATTGATTCAGTTAATTGATGAAAATCACTTTTCAATCGCTTAATAAGCGTTGATTTTCCTGTTCCCGAAGGAGCAACAATGACAATCATTTTAATCATAATTGTTCTTCCATGCTGGAATGACCCATCTGGCGAAATTTTTCAAAGCGCTTCTTCATTAAAACAGGTAGCTCCATTGCTTTAAGCTCGTTGAGGTTTTTTATAATATCTTTTTTCATAAGAGCTAATGCTTTTTCATGATGGCGATGAGCACCACCTTGAGGTTCTTCTAGAACAGTATCCACAACTCCTAGCTCGGCGGCCTTCTTTGCGTCAATTTTTAATGATTCAGCTGCATCAGGTGCTCGCTTGGCATCACTCCACAAAATAGAAGCGCAAGATTCAGGAGAGATAACTGAGTAGATGGAAAACTCCAACATGATAACTCTATCGGCAACAGCGATACCTAGTGCCCCGCCGGATCCTCCTTCTCCAATAATATAAGAAATAATGGGAGTTTTGAGATCAAACATTTGAGCAATATTTTCAGCAATGGCCTGGGCCTGTCCGCGCTCTTCAGCATCAATTCCAGGATAGGCACCTGGAGTATCTACAAAAGTAATAATAGGTAGGTTAAATCGCTCGGCCAATTTCATTACTCTTAAGGCCTTGCGATATCCTTCTGGACGGGGCATTCCAAAATTGTGATGGATTTTTTCTTTTGTCTTACGTCCTTTTTCAATTCCAATAAGACAAACACGCTTTCCTTCAAGATGGCCAAAACCTGTTACCATGGAATGATCATCACCAAAATTTCGATCGCCATGAATGGCATGAAAATCATCTACTAGGCCATTAATATAATCAAGAGCATGGGGTCTAAGGGGGTGTCGTGAAAGTTGGACACGGTCCCAATAGCTCAAGGAATTGTAAACGGAAGAAGAGAGCTCTTTGAGCTTTGCCTCTAGGATTTTTAGCTCTTCATTGGAGTCTTTATTTTCAACAAGCTCACTAATTTTTTTTTCCAGCTCTAGTAGTGGTTTTTCAAAATCCAAAACATATTCCATGAGAACCTCAATTAATTTAAAAGAAGGGATTTGGCCTTGGACTATAGCTTAAAATATCAAATTACTCCATCCTCCATCCACGTACCTGCCCTTCTTCAAAATAGATATATTTATAGCGCTGATTTTCATAGTAGACCCAGCGCTCATTTTCATAAGACGGATTCCCCGCCACATCGATGCGCAGGGGAGGTCCCCAGCTCTGCCCTACATCAGACTTTGTCATTCCAAGAAGAATTTCTTGTTTTAAAATGGCCACAGATTTTTCTTGGCCTCTAGGAGAAGGGGGGATTTCACTATATGTCTCAGCTAGGCCTGTTTGATTTGCCGTCAAGGAGGAAGAATTTAAGTAATTTTT